>DATKHQ010000056.1:0-4373 GCA_035510175.1 Candidatus Sulfotelmatobacter sp.
AACGAGATCAGGCGCGCTCCCTCCTTGAGGAGGTCGGCCTCATCGGCGCCCAGGGAGGGGTTCGGCATCGGAGCGCGCACCTTGAGGATCAGGTCGGCCTCGGCCCAGAGCGCGCGTGGGTCGGACACGACGCGCGCGCCGGCTTCGACGTACGCGTGATCGGTGAACGCCGCACCGTCGCCGGCGCCGGATTCCACGACGACCTCGTAGCCGAGCTTGGCGAGGCGCGGCACGACGCGCGGCACGATGCCCACGCGGCGCTCTCCCGGATGGATCTCCTTGGGGATTCCGACCTTGAGCCCGCCGGCGGTCGCGACGGACTGCGGGCTCGTCTGGGGCTTGGTCTCGACGGTGTCGGCCACGCGAGTCCCTCCGGCGGGCATCGATCGGCCGCGCAGTGTAGTCGAACCGGATTGCGGGCGCCCGCGCACGGCGCGCCGTGCGGCGTAAGATCGCGGCCGAAAACGCTGCATCGCCGGACCAAATCGGTCCGGACGTCGTCGCGGCCGATGGGAGCCGGGACCGATGGCCTCGTTCGTCGCGCGAAGCGCGATGCCGGTCGAAGCACTCGAGCTCGACCGCTGGCACGAGCGGCCCGGCTCGTTCGAGCGCCTGATCCCGCCCTGGAGCCGGGTGGCGATCCTGGAGCGGACCCGAGGGCTCGACGTCGGTGGCCGCATCGTTCTCCGCATCGGCCGGTTCCCGCTCTCTGTCCTCTGGACCGCCGAGCACACCGCGCGCGATCGCGGACGCCGCTTCGTCGACACCCAGGTCTCCGGACCGTTCGCCCGCTGGGTCCACGAGCACGTATTCGAAGATGCGGGGGGCGGGACGTCCGTGCTGAGCGACCGCGTGGACTACGCGCTCCCGGCCGGCGGGGTCGGGGCCGTCCTCGGCGGAAAGCGGATACGCCGCGCGCTCGATCGCGCGTTCACGCACCGGCACAGGGTCACGCGCGAGGATCTGAGCCGGCACGCGCCGTTCCTCACGGCGCCGCCGCTCCGCGTGGCGGTCACCGGTGCCACGGGCCTCGTCGGGAGCGCGCTCTGCGCGTTCCTGCTCGCCGGCGGTCACGAGGTGATCCGCCTGGTCCGCGGCAGGCCCGCAGCCACGGGCGAGGCGGCGTGGGATCCGCTGCGGGGGACGATCGATCGCGACCGGCTCGAAGGCCTCGACGCCGTCGTTCACCTCGCGGGAGAGAACATCGCGTCGGGCCGCTGGACGCGCCGGCGCAAGGCGAGGATCCTCGCCTCGCGCACGCTCGGAACCGAGCTCATCGTCCGGACGCTCGCGGCGCTCGCGCATCCTCCCGAAACGCTCGTGTCCGCCTCCGCGATCGGGATCTACGGCGCGACCGGACGGCTCGTCGTCGACGAGTCATCGCCTCCGGGCACCGGGTTTCTCTCCGAGGTCTCGCGGGCCTGGGAAGCCGCCGCGGCGCCCGCGGCCGCGGCGGGGATCCGGGTCGTCGCGCTGCGGCTCGGCATCGTGCTCTCGCCCCGGGGGGGCGCGCTCGGAAAGATGCTGCCGGCGTTCCGGCTCGCCCTCGGCGGGCCGATCGGGTCGGGCGGCCAGGGATTCTCGTGGGTCGCGCTCGACGATGCGGTCTACGCCATCCATCACGTGATCCGCTCCCGGGGCGTCGCGGGGCCCGTGAACGTCGTGGCCCCGGAGCCCGTCGGACAACGCGAGTTCGCGCGCGCCCTCGGGATTGCGCTCGGACGGCCGGCGCTGTTCCCCCTTCCTCGCGCGATGGTCTGGGCGGTCTTCGGCCAGCTCGGCGAGGAGACGCTCCTGGCGAGCCCGTACGTCAGCCCCGGTGTTCTCGCCCGGTCGGGATTCGTCTGGAGCGCGCCTGAGCTCGACGCAGCGCTCGCGTCCTTGCTCGGAAGTTGACCGGGCCGGCGCCGCGGCGTAGCGTCGGCCGCCGATGCTCGTCGCCTCCATCCTCCTGGCCTTCGCCGCGACGCCGCTCCCCACGGGCGCGATCGATCGCACGCTTCCCAACGGCCTGGAGGTCACGATCGTTCCCGATCGCTCGATGCCGCTGGTCGCGACGCAGATCTGGATCCACGTCGGCTCGGCGAACGAGGACGCGGACAGCCGGGGACTGGCCCACCTGTTCGAGCACCTGATGTTCGGCGGGTCCGCCGCGTACGCGAAGGGGGACTACTCGAAGTTCGTCACCGCCGCGGGGGGGGACGAGAACGCCTTCACCAGCGAGGACGAAACCGTCTACGTCTCGGAGGTTCCCCCGGACGCCGTCGAGGGCGTGATCCGGCGCGAGGCCGACCGGCTGCGCAACCTGATCGTCTCCCAGGCCAACCTCGACAACGAGAAGAAGATCGTCACCGAGGAGCTGCGCCTGCGCACCGAGAACGACCCGATGGCGCGCCTGCTCGTCAAGGCGCAGAAGGCTCTGCTCGGGCGGCATCCGTACGCGTTCGACCCCAGCGGCTCCAAGGAGGACGTCCAGCGGACGACCGTGGAGGGCGCCCGGGCGTTCTACGATCGGTACTACCGCCCCAACGAGGCGCACGTCGTGATCGCGGGCCCGGTCGACCCGGATGCGTCGTTGGCACTCGTCGAGGAGACGTTCGGCCGGATCGAGTCCGGAGGGCAGGGCGCCTCCGACGTGCCTCCGCTCTACGGCTGGCCGTTCCCGGGGAAGCTGGCGCTGAAGGAGGACATCCCGCCGGTGGAAGTGGCGCTCGTCGGCGTTCCGTTGCCTCCCGCCGATGCGCCGGACGCCTGGGCGGTCGAGGTGCTGCTCAAGCTGCTCACGGGGCGCGAGGTCGACCCGGCGCGCGAAATCGTCGTGACGAAGCGGCGGAAGGCGATCGAGGCGGGGATCGAGGCGATCTCGCTCCGGCGCGGCGGGGGCATCGTCTTCTACAGCGCGAGCCTGCCGTACCGGCGCGAGGCGACCGCGCTGCGCATCCTCGACGAGACGATCCGCGAGCTCGACAAGAAGGAGTGGCTCAGCGACGCCTCGCTCGCGGCGGCCAAGCGGTCCCTCCTGCTCGAGGAGACGCGAGAGCACCGCTTCGCGGAGGCGCTCGCGGACCGCGTGGGACGCGAGCGATGGTGGCGGGGGGACGCGGGGCTCGCGTTCACGCGCGCCGCGCGCATCGGAGCGGTCTCGCGCGAGGACGTGGCGGCCGCTTGGGACAGGTACGTTCGCGACGGCGCCAGGATCCGGGTCTACGTCAAGCCGGAGCACGTGCCGTTCGCCATTAGGATGTTCGGATGGCTCTACCCGCTCTTCTCCTGAGCGCCGCGGCGCTCGCGGGCGTCGGCGCGACAGTCGATCCCGCCGCCGAGGTCGTCGCCTGGACGGTCGACGCGGGGACGTCCGCGGCCCTCGTGGAGGACCATCGCGCGCCGACGATCACCGTTCGGATCGAGTTCCCGGCCGGGAAGTACTCCCCCTGGGTCCGCGCCCATCACGCGGTCGAGGCGTTCGAGCACCAGGACGACGACCCGGCGCGCGCTCTCAAGAAGCGGGCGGATGCGCTCGCGGCCGAGGTGTCGCTCGAGGTGGACGACCGCGCGGCGACGATCGAGGGAACGTGCCTTTCGGCCGACCTCGACGCGCTGCTCGCCCTCATGAAGGACGTGCTGACGAACCGCGATTACGACGAGAAGGAATTGCGTCGTGCCGGGCGCGAGCAGTCGATCGAATGGAAGGGGAACGACACCAACGTCTCGTTCCGCATGCACCAGTCGGTGGCGCGCGCGATGTTCCGGGACGCGGATGACCCGCGCCGGCTCCGCTGGGAGAAGCCCCCGTCGGTCGAGACCGGCGCCGCGGCGCTCGCCGAGGCGCGCGACGCGCTGGTGCGGATCCCGGGGCGGGTCGTCGGCTTCGCGGGGGACCTGACCCGGGCGCAAGCGGAGCGTGCGATGGTCGGCCTTCTCCCGCCCGTGGATCCGCGGGCCCCCGAGGGCCTGACGCCCAGGTTCGGCCCGCTCGTCGGGGCGGCGGAGCGGCCGAAGGACACGCCGATCCGGATCCGCAAGCTCACGCAGGTCTACTTCGCGCTCGGACGCGACTCGCTCCCCTGGGACGATCCGCGCCGGCCGGCCTACCTCGTCGCGAACCACGTTCTGGGCGGGCACTTCTACTCGCGCCTGTACGTCGCGCTGCGTCACGAAGGGGGAGAGACGTACGGAGCGGGAACGCGCGAGGAGGGGGACGTGGCGCCGGGGCTCTACGCCGCGGCCACCTTCACGCGCGCGCCGAACGCGAAGACGACCGAGACGAAGCTGCGCGGCGTGCTCGACGTGTTCCACGCGCAAGGAATCACCGAGGAGGAGCGAAAGGCGGCGATCGGGTACCTCACCGGCAGCCGAGCGTTCGGCCGTCAATC
>DATKHQ010000057.1:0-1541 GCA_035510175.1 Candidatus Sulfotelmatobacter sp.
TGGGTGCGCGGCCGCACCGCACCTTCCGGTCCGGCGCCGAGCGCGCCCGCCCTCGCGGCCGCCGCCTCCCCGGCGGCGGCCCCGGCAGACCGCGGTCCGGCCCCGGCCGCCACGCAGGAGGCCGTCGATCGCCCGATGACACGCGCCGAGGTCGACGCCGCGATCGCGCGGTTCGAGCGGCGGATCGATTCGGCGCGGGCCGCCGACATGCAGTACGTGCTCACGCAGCTCGAGGCCTCCGAAGCCCGCTCGGGCCAGCGCATCGGCCGGACCAACCAGGCGCTCCGGAACGTCGCGCTCGCGTCGAACCCGGGGATCGGCGCGCAGTAGCAGGTCAGTCCGGTGCGACGCCGAGATCGGCGAGCCGGTCTCGTGCGGCCGCCTCGAGGATCGGGTCCCCCGTCGCTCGCGCGCTCGCACGCGAGCGCGTGAATGCCGCGGCGGCATCGGCGGAGCGACCCTCTCTCGCGGCGAGGGTGCCCGCCGCGTAGTCGGCGCGCGCCTGGAAACGCTCCGCGTCTCCCGCGGCGGCCTCCCGCCACGCTTCGGCGGCCGCGGCGCTCTTCCCGGCCGCCTGGAGGAGGACCGCGAGGCCGGCGTACGCGCTCGGAGCATCGACACCGCCGGCCGCCGCGACGGGAGCGGCCCACGCGGCGCGGAGGATCGCCCCTTCGGGCGGATGACGAGGCGTCCATGGCACCGCGGTGACCGGGACCGCGATCGCGCGCGCGCCGTTCGCCGGCGAGGCGACCTGGAGCTTGAGCGTCGATCCCGCCGGCGCCGACGCGATGCGCGCGGCGGCATCCCGCGCGGAGCTCACCGTGTCGCCGTCGATCGTGAGGAGCGCGTCCCCGTCGGCGCATCCGGCCGTCGCGGCGGCGCCGCCCCGGATCACTCCCACGAGCATCGCGCGAGCGTCGGGTCCCGCGACCACGCGCGCTCCGATCGTGCCCGCGCGAAACGTCGGCGGCTTGCTCGGCGGGGGACGATCGATCGGTGCGGCCTGTCCGAGGAGCGGGCTGTACGCGACGACACGCTCCTCTCCCGCGACCCCGGCGCGCGCGACCCGGGTAATTGCGAGATCGGTGCCCTTCGGCAGATCGACCCGCGACCAGTCGGAAGCGCTCTGAAGCCCCGCCGCCGGAGCGTCGACGCGCCCGATCTCGCTGAGGGCGTCGGCATCGGCCGCCCAGGTCTGCGGCCAGACGCCACCGACGAGCACGACGCTCGGCCGGGGGGCGAGATCGAGCGTCACGTCCGCGTCGCCGGTGTCCATCGCGCGCGAGAAGACGAGGCGGCCGGAAGACCGCACCGCGACGCGGTGCCTCCCCGGACACGTCTCGGCGGAGACCGCGGGAAGCGTCGCCGCCTCCGCGTCGTCGATCTCGAGCACGCCGGGGTAGTCGGCGTGGACGAGCGTGAGGCGAGAGCGCGCGGGCCTGAGCGTCGCGACCGGGAGCTGCTTCGCGGATCGGTCGTCGAGATCGACGGACACGAGCGCCTCGACCGTTTCCGTGGCGAAGCAGGGCTTGTCGAGCCGC
>DATKHQ010000058.1:0-4248 GCA_035510175.1 Candidatus Sulfotelmatobacter sp.
GGCCGCGATGGACGCGGGCGCCGAGACGCTTCAAGCGCCGCGTCGTGTCCGTCGCCATGACGTCGGATCCGCTCACCGGATAGCTCAGGTTGACCAGGACCTCGGCGATCCCGCTCATGCCCGCGCCGCCGATGCCGACGAAGTGGATCCGGCGCGCCTTACGAAACATCGCGCGCCTCCCCTCGGAGGACCATGTCCGCGACGTCGGCGATCCTCTCCGCGGCGTCGGGACGGGCGAGCGTGCGCGCCGCGGCCCCCATCCGGTCCCGCAGGGAGCGGTCGGCGGCGAGTGCCGCCACGGACGAGGCGAGCGCCTCGCCCGTGAGCGCGGCATCGTCGATGACGAGCGCGGCGCCGGCCTCGGCCACGGCCTCGGCGTTCTTCCGCTGGTGGTCGTCGGCGGCGTGCGGGTAGGGAACGAGGATCGCGGGGCGGCCGGCGGCGGCCAGCTCCGACAGTGTGGTGGCTCCGGCTCGGCAGACGACCAGGTCCGCCGCCGCCAGCCGGGCGGGCATGTCGTCGAGGAACGGCCGGACCTCCGCGCCAAGTTCCGGTGCTTTCGCGGCGTACGCCGCCGAGACCTCCGCGTGCGCGTCGGGCCCGGTCTGATGGACGATCGCCGGCGGCGGCGCCATGGCTGCCAGGCGCGGGAGCGCCTCCACCATCGCGCGGTTGATCGACCGGGCCCCACGGCTCCCGCCGAAGGCCAGCAGCGACAGACGCGCGCCCGCCGGGGCCGCGCCGATCCCGGCGAACTCGGGACGCACCGGGTTTCCGGTGACGATGCCGATCCCGCCGAGACGCCCGCGCGCCGCCTCGGACGGAACGCACACGGCCGCCGCGCGCGGGGCGAGCCAGCGGTTCGTGGCACCCGGGAAGTGGTTCTGCTCCATCAGCATCGTGGGGACCCGCAGCAGCAGCGCCGCCAGCGCGGCCGGACCCGAGGCGAAGCCGCCGATCCCGACGAGGAGCGCCGGACGGCGCCGGACGAACCAGAGCCCGCAACGGACCGTCGCGGCCGCGGCGGCCAGGGCCGCGACCACCCGGCGAAGCGGGCTCGCGCCGGCGAGACCGGAGATCGGAAGCGTGCGGAGCGGAAAGCCCGCCCGCGGGACGAGGCGCGTTTCGAGGCCGCGACGGCTCCCGGCGAAGACGATCGAAGCACCGGGATGCCGCTCGGCGAGATCGGCCGCGACGACGAGCGCCGGGAACAGGTGTCCCCCGGTTCCGCCACCCGCGAAGACGATGTAGGGATCTCTCGGCACATCCGCCTCGACCGTCAGTTCGAGTGCTGCGACACGTTGAGAACCAGCCCGACGACGGCGAACGTCGCGATCAGCGACGATCCGCCGTAGCTGACGAGCGGGAACGGCAGCCCCTTCGTCGGAAGCAGGCCGACGCACACGCACATGTGGATCAGCGACTGCACGACGATGAGGCTCGTCCCGCCCAGGGCGACGTAGAACGAGAAGCGGTCGGGAGCCCGCATCGCCGCCCGGATCCCGCGCCAGAACAGCAGGCCCACAGCCGCCAGGAGAAGGAGCGTCCCGATCAATCCGAGCTCCTCGCCGATCACGGAGAAGATGAAGTCCGTGTGGGCGGCGGGGAGGTAGTACGCCTTCTGCTGGCCCTGGCCGAACCCGACGCCGGTCACCCCGCCGCTTCCCACCGCGAGCAGCGATTGCGCGAGCTGGAATCCCGCGCCCTGGGTGTCGGATCCGGGGTTCAGGAACGTCTTCACGCGCGCCATGCGGTACGGCTGCGCGAGGATCGCCAGGCCCACGAAAGCCACGGCGAGCCCTGCGGTGCCACCGATGTACTTCCAGCGCAGCCCGGCGACGAAGAGCATCACCGCGGCGGTGGCGAGAACCATCACCGCGGATCCCAGATCCGGCTCGATCACAATGAGAACCGCCAGGGAGCCGACGAGCGAGGCGGCGGGCACCAGGGTCGGCCGCAGCTCGTTGACCTGGTCCGGGCTCCGTCGCGAGAGCATGTACGCGAGCAGGAGGATGGTCGCGATCTTCGCGAGCTCGGAAGGCTGGAGCGAGAGGGGCCCGAGGCGGAACCAGCGGTGCGCCCCCGAGATCGTCGGCATCGCCAGCACGGCGATCAGCGTGACGATCGACGCGGCCCAGAGCCAGGTCACCGCGCGGCGGTCGTCGAGCCGGCGAAGGGGGAGGACCATCGTGCCGGCGAGCGCGAGCAATCCGGCGGCGAGAAAGACCCCATGCCGCACGAGGAAGTAGGACGGGTCCCGCCCCGCGCTCATCGCGATGTAGTGCGAGGCGCTCCCCACCATGAACAACCCCGCGAGCGCGAGCAGCGCTGCGGTCAGGAAGAGCCAGCGGTCGTACGCGCGGCGCCTCGGCATCCTCTACCTCAGCTTCAGCGTCGCGAGCCCGCACAGGGCGAAGACGATCGCGACGATCCAGAAACGGGTCACGACCTTCGTCTCGCTCCATCCGGACAGCTCGAAATGGTGGTGCAGCGGGGACATGCGGAAGATCCGCTTCCCGCGCGTCTTGAAGGAGGCGACCTGGAGGATCACGGAGGCGGCCTCGAGGACGAACAGGCCGCCGACGATGACGAGCAGGAACTCCTGCTTGATGAGGATCGCGATCGTGCCGAGCGCTCCGCCGAGGGCCATCGAGCCGACGTCCCCCATGAACACGTCGGCGGGGTGCGCGTTGAACCAGAGGAAGCCCAGGGCCGCGCCCACCAGCGCCCCGCAGAACACGGTCAGCTCGCCGGTCCCCTTGACGTTGGCGATGCCGAGGTAGTCGGCGACGATCGCGTTGCCGGCGGCGTACGCGAGGATCGTGAACGTCGTGACCGCGACCAGCGTCGATCCGATCGCGAGGCCATCGAGCCCGTCCGTGAGGTTCACGGCGTTCGACGCCCCCGTCAGGACGAGGACGACGAAGAGCGGGAACAGGACGCCCAGCTGCGGCTCCAACCCCTTGAAGAACGGGAAGACGAGCTTGGTGTTGAAGTCGCCCCGGTACGCCAAGTAGAAGAGCAGGGCGCCGATCGAGAGCGACAGGAGGATCTGGAGGCCGAACTTCCCACGGGCCGACAGCCCGAGGTTCCGCTTCTTGGCGACCTTCATGTAATCGTCGTAGAACCCGATCGCCCCGAAGGCGACCATCGAGAACGTCGCGATCCAAACGAACACGTTGGTCAGGTCCGCCCACAACAGCGTCGTCGGGACGACAGCGGTGAGGATGAGCAGTCCGCCCATCGTCGGCGTGCCGCGCTTGACCTGGTGCGACGCCGGCCCCTCCTCCCGAATCTCCTGCCCGATCTGGAAATACCGGAGCCTCCGGATGAGCCAGGGGCCCAGGATGAGCGAGACGACCATCGCGGTCAGCATCGCCATCGCGGTCCGGAAGGTGATGTACCGGAACAGGTTGAAGGCAGTGAGCCTCGTGTGGAGCGGGTAGAGGAGGTGGAAGAGCATCAGGCCGCCTCCCCGCGCCGGGTGACCAAGGCATCGACGACCTGCTCGAGGCGGATTCCCCGCGATCCCTTCACGACCACCAGGTCTCCCGGACGGACGAGCGATGCGATCGTCCCGGCGGCGCCCGAGGCGTCGTCGAAGGCGGCCACCTCGATCCCCGCGCGCCGCGCGACCTCGGCGGCCTGCCGCGACAGCGGCCCGACGGTAACGAGGAGGCCGATGCCGGACGCGGCGATCTGCTCGCCCGCCTCGCGGTGGAACGCCGCCGCGTTGGCGCCGAGCTCGAGCATGTCCCCCATGACGAGCACGCGCCGGCCTGCCGGGGACGAGGCGCCCAGGGTTCGCAACACGGAGGCGAGGGCCTCGGGGTTGCTGTTGTAGGTGTCGTCGACGAGCGTCATCGGGCCGGGGAGCTCGCTGATCCGCCCGCGTCCCGGCGCCGGCTCCATGAACGTGAGCGCGTCGAGCGCCGCATGCGCGCCGCCGACGCGCAGCGACAGGGTGCGCGTGCGCCCCCCGATGCGCAGGGTGAGGGCCGCCCCGGGCAGGAACCGGTCGGAAACCGACAGGAGCACCACGTCGGCGCCCGCGGTCTGTCCGAAGGTCACGCGCGGTCCGGCGTGGCGCGCGGCCTGGACCCGGACGCGCGCGTCGTCGAGGTTGACGACCGCGGTCGCGTTCTCGCGCAGGACGGCGAACAGCTCCCCCTTCGCCGCCGCGATCCCGTCGACCGACTCGAAGAACTCGAGGTGCACCGGCCGCACGTTCGTCACGAGCGCGATGTC
>DATKHQ010000059.1:0-3958 GCA_035510175.1 Candidatus Sulfotelmatobacter sp.
CAATCCATATCAGTGCGTCAGGCCGCGGCGCAGCCGGGCCACGGCCTCGGTCAGGGTCTCGTTCCTCTTCGGGAACGCGAACCGCAGCAGCGTCCGCCCGAGCTCCGGCCGCGAGAAGAACGACGATCCGGGCACGGTCCCGACCCCGACGGTCTCGACGAGCGTGCGCGCGAACGCGACGTCGTCGTCGCAACCGAGCTCGGAGGCGTCGGCGAGAATGTAGTAGGCGCCGCGGGGCGCCTCGCACCGGAATCCCACGTCGCGCAATCCCGACAGGAGCAGGTCACGGCGGCCGCGGTAGGCGTCCGCGAGCTCGCGATAGTACGCGTCGGGGAGCGCCAGGGCCGCGGCTCCGGCCTCCTGCAGCGGCGCCGCCGCCCCGACGGTGAGGAAGTCGTGCACCTTGCGGATCCCCGAGGTCAGCTCCGGGGAGGCGATCGTCCAGCCGACGCGCCATCCGGTCACCGAGTAGGTCTTCGAGAGCGCGTTGATGGTCACCGTGCGGTCCGCCATGCCGGGAAGGGTTGCGATCGGGACGTGGCGGGCTCCGTCGTAGACGATGTGCTCGTAGATCTCGTCGGAGAAGCAGACCACGTCCCACTTCCGGCACAGCTGCGCGATCGTCTCGAGCTCGCCCCGGTCGAACACCTTGCCGGTGGGATTGTTGGGCGTGTTGAAGATGAGGCCGCGGGTCGCGGAGGAAAACGCGGCCGCCAGCTCGTCGGGATCGAAGCTCCAGTCCGGCGGCCGCAGCGGGACGAACCGCGGAACGGCTCCGGCGAGGATCGCGTCCGGCCCGTAGTTCTCGTAGAAGGGCTCGAACACGACGACCTCGTCCCCCGGATCGACGACCGCGAGGATCGAGGCGATCATCGCCTCGGTCGCGCCGCAGGTGACGGCGACCTCGCGCTCCGGGTCGACGGACATCCCGTAGACGCGCTCCGCCTTCGCCGCGATCGCGTCGCGGAATCCCTTCGCTCCCCAGGTGATCGCGTATTGATTGACGTCGGCTTCGATCGCCCGGCAGGCCGCGTCCTTGATCTCCCGCGGCGCCGCGAAGTCCGGAAATCCCTGCGCGAGGTTGACCGCGCCGTGCGCGCGGCACAGTCGCGTCATCTCGCGGATGACGGACTCGGTGAACGACCGGGCCTTCCGGCTGACCGACAGCACGGGGCGTTTCCGGTCAGCTGAGGAGGTTCGCGAGGAACTCCCTGTTCGTCGCGGTCTTCTCGATGCGGGCGGTCAGGAGGTGCATGGCTTCGGCGGGGCGCAACGGCGCGAGCGCGCGCCTCATGAGGGTCACCTTCTGCATCTCCTCGGTGGAGAAAAGCTTCTCCTCCTTGCGCGTCCCGCTCTTCGAGATGTCGATCGCGGGAAAGATCCGCCGCTCGAAGAGGCCGCGGTCCATCACGATCTCGGTGTTCCCGGTCCCCTTGAACTCCTGGAAGATCACCTCGTCCATCCGGGAGCCGGTGTCCACGAGCGCGGTGCCGATGACGGTGAGGGAGCCGCCGGACACGGCCTTGCGCGCCGCGCCGAAGAAGCGCCGCGGCTTCTCCATCGTCCGCGCGTCGATGCCGCCGGAGAGCACCCGCCCGGATCCTTTCTGCTCGGTGTTGTACGCGCGCGACAGTCGCGTGATCGAGTCGAGCAGGACGACCACGTCCCGCCCGATCTCGACGAGACGCTTGGCCCGCTCGAGTGCGATCTCGGCCACCTGCAGGTGGTTCCGCGCGAGCTCGTCCGACGAGGACGCGATGACCTCGCCGCGGACGTTGCGGCGCATGTCGGTCACCTCCTCCGGGCGCTCGTCGACCAGCAGGACGATCAGGTGGATCTCGGGGTGGTTGGACGTGATCGCCTTGGCGATCTTTTGGAGCAGCACCGTCTTGCCGGCCTTGGGCGGGGCGACGATCAGGCACCGCTGCCCCTTGCCGATCGGCGCGATCAGGTCGACGACGCGGGTCGAGGTCTCGGCCGGGTCGAATTCGAGCCGGATCCGCTCGGTCGGATCCTCCGCGACCAGGTTCTTGAACGCGGTGCGCTTCGCGTACTCCTCGGGGGTCACGCCGTTGAGCCGGAGCACGCGGGCGACCCCGGGCCCCGCTCCCGGGCGCGCCCCGGGAACGGCAAGGCCTTCCACCTCGACGCCCGTCTCCAGTCCGAGCGACTGGACGATCTCCCGCGGCACCCAGGGATCGAGCGGCTCGACGTTGAAATCGTTGACGGCGGAGCGAAGGAACCCGTACCCCTCCGCGGCGACCTGCAGGACCCCGCGCGTCTCGAGCGTCGGCTCGCCGTCCGGAATCGGCGCGTCGGCGAGGCGAACCTGCCGGGCCGGCTGCGATCCGCCGCCCCCATGCGGCCGTGCGAGGCCGACCCCGCCTCCGCCTCCCCCCCGCCGACCGCGGCGGCGCCGTCGGCCTCCGCCGCCGAATCCCGAAGGACGGTGTGGACCCGCGTCGCTCATGGTGTCTCCTGGCGCATCAAGGGCTCGTTGCCGTCACCACCAGCCGTCCCGGCGCCCGATCTCGAAACAAGCTGCGATCACGATCTCCTCGAATCCAGCCATCGCCTCGCCCGCCGCCGTCGGTTGCATCGACCATGCACCGGCCTCCGGCCTCGCGACGAGATACGGTCCGATTCCATCCCAGCGGCGAACGTCCACCTCCGGCTGCGACAGTCCGCGCGCGGCCACGCGGAACAGCCGGCCGTCTTCGAGCAGAACACTCGATGCGGCGGCGGGGTCGTCCTGCGGCCACGAGATCACGATCGCCCCGCCGACCGCGCAACCGCCCGAAGCTTCCGTCTCGAACCGGAACGAGCGCTCACCGCTGACGATCACGAGCGCTCCGGATTCCAGGGTCCCTTCGACCGGTGCTCCCGCACCGGTCAGCCGGAAGCCACCGCCGTCGCGCCCCGTCAGGCGCACGGTCGGATACAGCCAGGACCGTCAGTCGTCACGATGAGGACTCTCCGGCGTGGCGCGGACCCTTCGCGGCGAACACTCCCTTCGCGGGGCCCGATCGCAATCGAAAGCGGAACCGCCACTATACACCGATTGCCGCTCAGCCGGTCGAGGGGGTCGGCGCGGGCGCCGCCGGGTCCGGAGAGGCCGGAGCCGGCGGGCGGGGGGTGGCGCCACGCTTCGGCGGGACGACCGGGGGCGGCGGCGCCGGCCGGACCACACCATCCGTTTTGAGCTCCTGAAGGCCGGCGGTTGCCGAAGCGCGGACGAACTCGTTCGGATCCCGGACCGCTGCGTCGAGGGCCGCGAACGCCGCAGGGTCCTTCGACCGCCCGAGAAGACGCACGGCCGCCGAACGGTTCTCCCAGTCGGGCTCGTCCGCCAGCAAGCCGACGAGCGCGTCCACGGGCCAAGGAGCCGCGCGGGCAAGGCCGGCCGCGAGGGCGCGGCGGCGAACTCGCCGGACGTGGTCCTGGAGCGCCGCCTGGAGCGCGACATCGACGGCAGGGTCGTCGGAGGCGGCGATGACGTCGATCGCCCCCGCCCGCACCTGCCAGGCCGGGTCGGAGGTCGCCAGCTCGACGAGGCGATGGAAGGTGTCCGGGTCCGTCGCCCCGGCGAGGACCCGCACCGCGGTCGCCCGGACCACCGCATCGGGGTCGGCGGCGGCGGAGCGCGCCATCGAGATCGCAGCGGCGGCATCGATCGAGTTCATCACGACGAGCGCGTTCGCGCGGACGTCCCGATCGGGATCGCCGAGTGCCCTCGCGACGGACCTCTTGCCAGCCGAGGACGGGGCGCGGCCGGCGGCGTGAAGGCTGCGGATCCTCTGTTCGGGGCCGCGGCTGCAGGCGACCGCCGCCAGGGCGAGGAGGAGCACCGAGGCGGCGACTTTCCGGCGCGCCAATGGGCGTCCAAGAAAGACAGCTTCTACAGGCTTCATATATCGAATGATACGGTCGCAAATATGTGTATCAAATCAGTTGTCGG
>DATKHQ010000060.1:0-11396 GCA_035510175.1 Candidatus Sulfotelmatobacter sp.
TGCCTCGGCGAAGTGACCGATCCGGCACTTGGCCATGACGGGGATCGACACCGCCGCCATGATCTTCTCGATCATCGACGGGTCGGACATCCGCGCCACGCCGCCCTGCTTGCGGATGTCGGCGGGCACCCGCTCGAGCGCCATCACCGCCGCGGCGCCCGCGTCCTGTGCGATGCGGGCCTGCGCGTCGTCGGTGACGTCCATGATGACGCCGCCCTTCAACATCTCGGCGAGACCGGTCTTCAGTCTCGGTGTTCCTTTTTCGACGTGTGACATGATGCGTCCTCCGATCCCTCTCAAAGAAACGGTACGGCCTCGAGGTCGCGCGAGCGCTCCCGGGCCCGCGACTTCGCCCCGCGCTCGCGCAGAAGCTCACCCACGATCCTGATTCCGCGCTCGATCTGATCCTCGGTTGCCGAGGAGAACGTCAGCCGGAGCGTGTTCCGCCCGGATCCCGAGACGTGGAAGAGCGAGCCGCGGCCGACGAGCACGCCGCGTTCCTTGGCGGCGCCGAACAGCTCGTCGCCGTCGATCGCTTCGGGGAGGACGACCCACGTGAACAGGCCCCCGGTCGCGGGCGTCCAGCGAGCCTCGTCGGGGAAGTGCCGGCGCAAAGCGGCATCCATCGCCTCGGCCCGCGAGCGGTAGGCCGCGCGGACGCGATCGAGGTGCTCCGCCTGGCCCCCGGATTCGATGAACACGTGGAGGGCCGCCTGGACGAGAGGGCTGCTGCCGCAGTCCTCGATCTGCTTGAGCGCCACCAACCGGTCGAACACCGGCTCCGGTGCCGCCACCCAGCCGAGCCGCAGGCCCGGCAACAGCTTCTTCGAGAACGTGCTCAGGTAGAGGACGTGCCGTCCGCCGTCGAGCGCGTGAAGGGTCTCCCGGTGGGAGCCGTCGAAGGAAAGATCCCCCGCCCAGTCGTCCTCGACGACGAGGCAGCGGAAGCGGGAGGCGATCTCCAGGATCTCGCGCCGGCGCGCCTCCCCCATCGTCCGCGTCGTCGGGTTGTGGAACGTCGGCTGGACGTAGAGGACGCGCGGGCGGTGCCGCTCCATTGCCAGGGCCAGCAGGTCTGGCCGCAGCCCCTCCTCGTCGACGGGAACGCCGACGGGGCGCGCGCCGAGCGCCGAGAGCACGCTGATCACGCCGGTGTAAGTCGGCTCCTCGACGAGCACCGGATCGCCCCGGTCGACGAGCGTCCGCATCGCCAGCTCGATCGCCTGCTGCGAGCCGTTGGTGACGAGAATCGACGAGGCCGTGCAGTCGGCTCCCTGCCGGCGCATGTCGCGCGCGATAGCTTCCCGCAGCGGAGCGTACCCGGCAGTCGGCCCGTACGAGAGGGCCTCGGCACCGCGCTCGGCGAGAGTCCGCTTCATCGCGCGTGCGAACTCGTCGACCGGCATCAGCTCGCCGGCCGGATACCCGCCCGCGAGCGAGATGCCTTCGTGCGAGGTGGCGACCCGATAGACGGTGACCAGGCTCGCCACCCCCGGACCCTCGACCGCCTGCGCGAACGCACCGAACCACGGCTGATCCGGCCGCCGGCCCGCTCGGTCGTGCGCGCGTGCCTCCGCGAGGAACGTCCCCCGCCCCGTGTGCCCCGTCGCGGCACCGCTCTCGACGAGGAGGTCGTAGGCGGCGATCACAGTGTTGCGGTTCACGCCGAGCTGGCGGGCAAGGTCACGCGTCGGTGGAAGCTGCTGGCCCGGAACGAGGCGTCCCTCGTCGAGCGCCGCGCGAATGCCTTCCGCGATTTGCCGGTAGACCGGCGTGGCGGCATCGGGATCGATGTTAAGGCCTGGTACCGTCATGGTCCGCCGTGTCCTTGTGGTCTAGCTAGGATGATGATTATACGGCGGGAATGATGCGATGCAACTAGACCATTATGGTCCAATTAACTGGTTCAGGGCGCAGCGGCATGGAACGGCCGGCTGCTGGCGAGCGACGCGTCGAGCGCGTTGAGCAGCGCGCGAATCCCCTCGCGCTTCACCGCGGAGATCACCAGCGCATCGGGCCGCGCCGACGCAAGCTCGGTCCGGCGGTCCTCATCCAGGAGATCGGCCTTGTTGAAGACGACCAGGCGCGGGATCTCGTCTACCCCCAGGTCCTTGAGGATCCCCTCGACCGCCGCGATCTGTGCCTCGTAGCGGGGGTGCGACATGTCGACGAGGTGGACGAGCAGGTCCGAGCCCTCGATCTCCTCGAGCGTCGCCCGGAACGCGGCGAGCAGGTCCTTCGGGAGGTCGCGGATGAACCCGACCGTGTCGTTGATCACGATCTCGCGCTCCCTCGGAAGACGCAGGCGGCGCGAGGAGGGGTCGAGGGTCGCGAACATCCGGTGCTCCACGAAAACCTCGCTCTTCGTGAGGATGTTCAGGAGCGTCGATTTCCCGGCATTCGTGTAGCCGACGAGGGAAACGACGGGGACATCGCGCTCGCGCCGGCGGCTGCGGCGCTGCTCGCGCCGGGTGCGCTCCGCGGCGAGCATCTTCTCGAGCGACTGGATGCGATCGCGCACGCGCCGGCGATCGACCTCGAGCTTCTGCTCGCCCGGTCCTCGTCCGCCGATACCGCCCTCGAGCCGCGACAGCCCCGAATCGCCGCGCGACATCAGGCGCGGGAGCAGGTACTTCAGCTGCGCGAGCTCGACCTGGATCTTCCCTTCGTGGGTGCGCGCGCGGCGCGCGAAGATGTCGAGGATGAGCTGCGAGCGGTCGATGACCTTGATCGCAGTCGATTCCGCGATCGCGTGCGCTTGCGCCGGGGAGAGATTCTGGTCGACCACGATGAAGTCGGCCTGGAGGCGCGACGCGCGCACGATGAGATCCTCGAGCCGCCCCGAGCCCATGAGCGTCCTCGGGTCGAAGTGCTGCCGCCGCTGGACGATCCGGTCGACCACGCCGAGCCCGGCCGAGGTCGACAGCTCGTCGAGCTCCGCCATCGACTCCTCGGCCGCGACGCGGCTTCCGCGCGTGACGTGGACGAGGATCGCGCGCCCGCCCTTCCCCGAGATCTTGGTGCGCGTGCGGCGACGCTCGAACTCCTCTTCGAGCGAGCCGATCAGCGCCATGAAATCGTCGTCGACGAGGCTCGGCGGCCGCGGCGGGAAGAGGCGGTAGCGCGCGCCGTCGGCGACGACGTCCTCGATCTCCCGGCGGCCGCGGCCCGTGCCCCGGACGGAACGCCCCGGCGTTGCCGCCCCCGGCGGGAGCGACCGTGCCTGCCTGGGCGCGGGCGCCGGGTTCCCGTCCCGCTCGTCGGCGGGCAACAGGTGCGCCACGCGCACCGGCCCCGGTGCTCCGTCCTCGCCGACGCCGACGACGGCCAACGCATCCAAGCGGTGGAGCGCGAGCGGCACGAGGTCCCAGCTCGTCAGCGGCTCGTCGCCCAGGCGCGTCGCGAGCCAGCGCAGCGTGCAGAAGCGATCGCGGCCGGACGGTGCCGAAGGCTTGCGCGGAACCTCCACCCGGCGCGCGTCCCCCACGGCGACGGCCTCGATCCGTCCCGCGCGGTCGACGAGCATCCCGATGCGGCGGTTCAGCGCGTGGCTGGTCTCCGCCATCTCCCGCGCGAGATCGTGCGTGAGGATGCTGTGGGTCGGGACGCGACGCCGGTACAGTCGCTCGACACGGTGCCGCTCGGCGGGTGACAGCCCCAGGATGTTGCCGTGAAGCTCCGAAATACCGCGCCCCTTTCCTGCGGGACCCTGGGATCCTTGTACGCCGAATCCGCGACCGGCGCCTCTAGATCCTTCCGATGAAGTGTGTCCCCGCGCGCCCCTCGATCGCCAGCGGCAGGCTCTCCGGGTTCGTGATCAGGGCGCGGCGGCCGCCGTTCTTGAGGAAGTGGATGACGGCCTCGATCTTCGGCCCCATGCTCCCGGGGGGGAAATGACCCTGGGCGTAGAGCGCCTCGAGCTCTTCGAGCGTGACGGCGCCGAGCGCGCGCTGCTCGCGCTTGCCGTAACCGAGATACACCTGAGGCACGGCGGTGAGGATGATCAGCAGCGCGGCGCCGATGTCGGCGGCGAGCACGCTCGAGGTCAGGTCCTTGTCGATCACGGCCTCGACACCGACGTAGAGATCCTGCGCGTCCTTCTTGATCGGGATTCCGCCGCCGCCGCAGGCGACGACGATGTGCCCCGCGCGCGCGGCGTCGCGGATCATGTGGCGCTGGACGACCCGGAGCGGACGGGGTGAGGGGACGAGGCGGCGCCAGCCCCGCCCGGCGTCCTCCTTGATCTTCCACTGCAGCTCGTCGCGGCGCTTCTCGGCATCCTCCTTCGTCAGGAACGGACCGATCGGCTTCGTCGGGTTCGCGAAGGCGGGGTCCGACTCGTCGACGAGCACCTGCGTGACCACGGTGACGACGTAGCGGCGGACCTCCTTGCGGCGCAGCTCGTTGAGGAGGTTCTGCTGGAGAACGTAGCCGAGGCTTCCCTCCGTCATCGCGACGAGCACGTCGAGCGGCATCTGCGGGGCTTCGTCGCGCGCCCGCTCGTGCTGGAGGAGAAGGCTTCCGACCTGCGGGCCGTTTCCGTGCGTGATGACGAGGTGATAGTCCTTGGCCACGAGCGTCATCAGGAGGCGCGCGATCTCGGACGCGCTGCGCTCTTGCTCCTCGATCGTCCCCTTCTCGCCGTTCTGCATGAAGGCGTGGCCGCCCATCGCGACGAGCACGATCGGCCTGGATCCTGCTTCGCCCATCCGCTCCTCCCGCAACACCCGAGGAAACCCGCAGCGCGCGGTCAAATTACCACGGAGGGGCCGTTCGATTGAAAGAACGGGGGGATTCGTTCAAGATGACGGGCGGCGATTCCCCGAAGGAGAAACCATGTCGCGCAAGCTGTCTTCCGTCGCCCATCCCCCGGCCAGCGGGCTCGACGGTGCGATCTATCTCGATCTTCTCCGGAAGATGCTGACGGTCAATTGCATCGAGGAGCGCCTCAAGGTCTTCGTGCGCGCGGGCAAGGTCTCGTTCCACGCCTCGACGCGCGGCCACGAGAAGCTCCAGATCGCGGTCGCGATGCTGCTCGAGTCCGGGAAGGACTGGTTCTTCCCGTACTACCGCGAGAAGGCCCTGATGGTGGGGCTGGGCATGTCGTCCCGCGACATCTTCCTGCACATGCTCTCGAAGGCCGACGACCCGTGCGGCGGCGGCCGTAACATGAGCGAGCACTTCTCCTCGCGCGCGCTCCGCGTCGTATCGCCGACGGCCTGCACCGGCACCCAGTACCTCCAGGCGTGCGGGATGGCCAAGGCGGTGAAGGCCGAGGGTAAGGACGAGATCGTGTACGTCTCCTCGGGCGAGGGCGCGACCTCGGAGGGGGAGTTCTTCGAGGCTCTCAACTACGCGGGCCGCGACCAGCTCCCCGTGCTCTTCGTCGTGCAGAACAACGGGTACGCGATCAGCGTGCCGCAGTCGGTGCAGACCGGCTCCGAGATCCACACGATCGCCAAGGGGTTCAAGGTGCGCTCGGTCGAGGTGGACGGCACGCAGTTCACGCAGATGTACAAGACGCTGAAGCCGCTGATCGCCGAGATGCGCCGCGGCGCGGGACCGCTCCTCGTCGAGGCGCACGTCGTCCGTCTCGACTCGCACTCGTCGTCGGACGATCAGGCGAAATACCGGACCGAGGAGGAGCTCGAGGCGGTTCGCGCGAAGGACCCCGTCGCGCACTCCTCCGGCCGCGTGATGCAGATGGGGTTCATCGATGAGACCGGCCTCCGGAAGATGCACGAGGAGCTCAAGCTCGCGGTGAACGCCGCGGGGGACGAGGCCGACGCGGCCGCCACCCCCGATCCCGCAACGGCGACGGAGCACGTCTTCTCGGGACGCCAGCCCGTCGCCGCCGAGCCCGAGCCCCGCTTCCTCTCCGAGACCCCCGTGACGATGATCGACGCGCTGAACCACGCACTTCGCGAGGAAATGACCCTCAATCCGAAGATCGTGATGTGGGGCGAGGACATCGCCGATCCGAAGGGCGGCGTCTTCGGCGTCACGCGCGGCCTGACGGACGCCTTCGGCCCCCGCGTGGAGAACTCTCCGCTCGCCGAGGCGACGATCGTCGGCGTGGCCGAGGGGATGGCGATCGGCGGGTGGAAGCCGGTCGTCGAGATCCAGTTCTCCGATTACTCGTACCCGGCGTACATGCAGATCCGCAACGAGATCTCGACGCTGCGCTGGCGGTCCGGGGGCGTGTGGAGCTGCCCGATGGTCGTGCGTATGGCCACCGGCGGCTACATCCGCGGCGGTCCGTTCCACTCGCAATGCCCGGAGTCGCTCTACATCCACACCCCCGGCTGGTACGTCGCGTACCCCTCGAACGCGCAGGACGCGAAGGGACTGATGAAGACCGCCTGCCGCATCGAGGACCCGGTCATCTTCTTCGAGCACAAGGGGCTCTACCGCCAGGTCTACTCGAAGGCGCCGGAGCCGGACGGCGACTACCTGATCCCGTTCGGCAAGGCGCGCATCGTCGAGGCCGGCTCGCACCTGACCGCGATCACCTGGGGGAGCGGGGTCGTGCGCTGTCAGAGAGCCGCGGCGGATCTCGCGCGCGACGGCTTCTCGGTCGAGGTCATCGACCTGCGCACGCTCGTGCCGCTCGACGAGGACCTGATCTTCTCCTCGGTGCGGAAGACCGGAAAGGCGATCGTGGTCCACGAGGCGCAGCTCAACAACGGCTTCGGCGGCGAGGTCGCGGCGCGGATCGCCGACGCCTGCTTCGACGCGCTCGACGCGCCCGTCCGCCGGTGCGCGGCGAAGGACTGCTTCCCGCCGTACGCGCCGGCGCTCGAGGCGACGGTGTTGCCGTCCCAGGAGGACGTCACCGCGGCGATCCGCGAGCTCGCGCGTTGGTGAGGGAGGTCCCATGAGCCCACGCACGATCGTCGGTCTCGTTCTCCTTGCGATCGGAAGCCTGCTGATCGGCTGGTACGGCGGGCGCTGGGGGTTCTCGGTCTTTGAGAGCACGGTCCCGCCGGGGATGGTCACGCCGCTCGTGCGCAGCGCGACGAAGGGCGCCTACTTCACCAGCGGCCTGGTGCTCGGCGCGCTCGTGTTCGGCTGGACGGTCCTGGCGGCGTGGCTCTCTCCATACTTCCGCGGCGGGAAGTCCGGCGCTCCTTCGGTCGCGCCCGCGAAGTGACCGCGTTCCATCCCGTCCTCGCCCCCGACATCCTCATGGGAAAGATCGCCTGGATCACCGGCGGCGGGACCGGTCTCGGCCGCGCCATGGCGCTGCGCTTCTCGGAGCTTGGCGCCGCGATCGCGGTCTCGGGGCGCCGGATCGCGCCGCTCGAAGCGGTCGTCGCGGAGATCGTCGCGCGCGGCGGGCGCTCCGCCGCGGCGGTCTGCGACGTGCGCGACGCGGCCGCTGTCGACGGAGCGCTCGATCTCGTCCGCGCGACGCTCGGCATCCCGGACATCCTCGTCAACAACGCGGCCGGGAACTTCCTGGCGCCCTCCGAGGAGCTGTCTCCGAACGCCTTCGATACGGTGGTCCGGATCGTCCTCCACGGAACGTTCCATTGCACGCAGGCCGCAGCGAAGGCCTGGATCGCGGAGAAGCGCCCCGGCACGGTCCTGTCGATCGCGACGACCTACGCCGCGACCGGATCGGGGTTCGTGCTCCCCAGCGCGTGCGCCAAGGCCGGAGTCGTCGCGCTGACGCGGTCGCTCGCGGTCGAGTGGGCGCGCCACGGGATTCGCCTCAATGCGATAGCGCCCGGACCGATTCCGACGGAGGGTGCGTTCTCGAGATTGCTGCCGACCCCCGAGCTGGAAGCCGCACGCAAGAAGCGGATCCCCGCCGGGCGGTTCGGCACTCCCGAGGAGCTTGCCGAGCTCGCCGCGTTCCTCGTCTCGGACGCATCCGATTGGATGCGCGGCGAGGTCGTGACGCTCGACGGCGGCGAGTGGCTTCGCGGCGCCGGAGAATTCAGCGATCTGCTCGAGGTACCGAAGGAGATGCTGGCGGCGCTGCGGCCACCGAAAGGCCCACGCTCCTAGCCGCGAACCCGCACCGCACGAACCCCAGCGCTTGCGATGTCGCTCTGCCGGCATTACGTTCGCGACAATCACGGAGGCTGACATGTTTCAGCGCGGTAGCCGGCGTTGGTCTGTCGCACCATCGATCGCGGTGTCGGCCTGGATTCTGTGCGGCGGACTCGGTGTCTCGACCGCACGGGCGCGCGGCGTGTCGACCGAGCAAGAGGAAACGATCGCCACGATCAGGACCATCGCGATTGCCATCGAATCGTTCGGCGTGGAAGAAGATCGATATCCGGGGCCGACCGATGGGGTCGTCGATATCGACTATCTGAAGAAGGTGCTGGTGCCGAGTTACCTCAAGCGGCCGAACTGGGACGATGGCTGGCAAAGGCGGCTGCGCTTCCTGTCGGACGGGACCCACTACACCATCGTGAGCTATGGGAAGGATGGAAAGCCCGACGTCGAGGATTGGGGAGATGGAGATTACGACGAGGGGAAGCTCCGGGAGCGCATGTGCGGCGGACCGGTCGCCGGAGCGGAACGGGACATCGTTTTCATGGACGGCCAGTTCTGCCAGTACCCGGAGTGAGTCGGGCCGCTACTCGTACCTCAGCGCCTCGATGGGGTCCTGGCGCGCCGCCTTCACCGCGGGCCACATCCCGAAGACCAGCCCCACCGCCGACGACACACCGAAGCCGAGGACGACCGACCAGAGTGGCGCGGCGGCCTGGAACGAGAACGCCCAGCGCGCGAGGAACGCCGTACCGAGGCCGAAGCCGATGCCGAGCGCGCCGCCGAACCCGGTGAGCGTGACCGCCTCGATCAGGAACTGGAGGGCGACGTCCTTCCGCGTGGCGCCGAGCGCCTTGCGGAGGCCGATCTCGCGCGTGCGCTGCGTGACGTTGACCAGCATGATGTTCATCACGCCCACGCCCCCGACGAGAAGCGCGATGGCGGCGATGACCAGCATCGCGGCGCCGACGCCGCCGGTGATCTGCTGGAACTGCTGCAAGCGGCCGACGCTCGTGAACGTCGCGAAGTCGTTCTCCTGGGAGGCCTTCAGGCCGCGGCGCGCGCGCATGATCGCGGTCTCCTCGTCGATCAGCGCATTGAAGTCCTCGGGCCTGCGGGGGATCGTCGCGATGTGGATCGTGTCGTCGTGGCCGTTCTTCACCTGGGGATACTGCTCGTCGAATGTCGTGATCGGGATCGCGATGTAGTTGTTCGCGTTGTCGCCGAAGATGCCGCCCCCCTTGTGCTCGAAGATCCCGATCACCGTGTAGGCGACCCCGTCGACGGTCATCTCCTGCTCGATCGCGTCGCGGTTCGGCCAGAGCGTGCTGGCGATGTCGGGCCCGATCACCGCGACGTGGGCGGCATGGGTGAGATCGGCCTCCGAGACGAACCGTCCGTCCTGGACGAAGTGGACGTTCGCCTCACAGTAGTCGGGGGCGATGCCGGCGATCAGCGAGCCGTTCGTCTCGTTGCGCCCGGATTTCACGGTCGGGGTGTGCCCGAACAGGTATCGCTCCGGAGAGACCGCCTTGACGAGCTTCGACAAGCGCTTCAACGCGTACGCGTCGTCGAGCGTGAGGTCGCGCCGGTTCCGCTCCTCCTCGGGGCGCTCGTCCGGCCCGCCGAACCGCGGCTCGTACTTCTGGAACTGCACGAGGTGCGTGCCGAACGCGGTGAACGCGGCGACGACCTGGTTGTTGAACCCGACGACGAAGCTGACCATCATGATGACGGTCGCGACCCCCGCCATCACGCCGAGAAGCGTCAGGAAGCTCCGGAGCTTCTGCGCCCGCATCGCGCCGAGCGCGAAGCGCACGTTCTCGAGCCACGCGATCCGCACGCCGACGAGGCTCACGTCTCGTCCCTCAGCGCGTCCACCACCGGGAGGTTGGACGCGCTGCGCGCCGGCCAGTACCCCGCGACGATGCCGACCGCCGTGGACAGGCCGAGCCCCATCGCCGCGATGGCCGCGGTGAGCTGCGCCGGGAAGCCCAGCGCGCTCCTGACGATGAACGGCGCCGCGGAGCCGAGCGCGAGGCCCACGAGCCCCCCGGCCGTGGACAGCAGCGCCGCCTCGAGGAGGAACTGCCGCCGGATGTCCTTCTTTCGCGCGCCGAGCGCCAGGCGCACGCCGATCTCCCGCGTCCGCTCGACGACTCCGACCAGCATGATGTTCATGATCACGATCCCGCCGACGCCGAGCGAGACCGAGGCGACGAGGAAGGTCAGCACGAAGGCCGCGGTCGAGATCTGCCGCCAGAGGTCCTGGAGGTTGTCCGCGGTGATCAGGCCGAACGGATCGTTCGCCTTGAACGGCGTGTGGCGCAGCGCGCGGACGACCGCGCGCACCTCGTCGGCGGCGGCGGGGACTCCCGGTACGCCACCGCGCGCCTTGATGAGCATGTCGACGGAGTTCCGCGTCCCCCACGTCTTGCGGAACGTGGTCATCGGCACGTAGACGTGATTGTCCTCGGTCTGCCCCAGGACGCTTCCCTGCTGGGCGATGACCCCGATGACGTGGAACGGGACTCCGCCGATCGTGATCATCCGGCCGACCGGATCCTGCCGCGGAAACAGCTCGTCCTTGACGTCCCACCCGATGACGACGACCGCCTCGCCCGCCTGGTCGTCGGCGTCGAGGAACCAGCGGCCGGCTTCCAGGTTCTTCCCGACCAGCTCCGCGTAGTTCGGCGTGCACCCGTGAACCGGGATGTTGCCGAGACGGCGGTCGTGGTACTTCGCGGCGGAGTTCGTGGTGACGTCCGCCGCGAGGGCCTGCGCGTGCGTGAGCAAGGCCTGGAGCTTCTGGACGTCCCGGGGCGTGAAGTCCGGCCGCTTTATCGCCTCCAGGAACTCCTCGTGGCTGCGAATGATCCCGAACTTCGTGATCACGAAGGCGTCGGGGGCGAGGTCGATCACCTTCTCCTCGACGTACGCGTTCAAGCCGGAGATCACCGAGGCGACGGCGACGACCGTGGTCACGCCGATGATGATCCCGAGCAGCGTCAGGAAGCTCCGCAGCTTGTGAGCGCGGATCGATTCCATCGCGGCGCGAAGGAGCTCGGTGAAGTCCACGTCAGCCTCGCGGTGCCGCCACCTCGTCGGGCCGCTGCTCGCGGACCGGGTCGCCGGGCTTGAGCGACCGCAGCTCCTTGAAGGGGCCGGTGACGAGCGTCTCGCTCTCCTTCAGCCCGTCGAGCACCTCGACCGACAGCTCGCCGATCAGGCCGGTCTTGATGGGCCGGAACGCCGCCTTGCCGGCGTCGACGACGAAGACGCCCTCTTCTTCCTTGGGCGGACCGGTGGCGGGAGGGTCCTCCGGCTTGGCTTCCTTGTCGCGCACGACCAGAGCCTGGAGAGGGATTGTCAGCGCCTTCGCGCGG
>DATKHQ010000061.1:0-37499 GCA_035510175.1 Candidatus Sulfotelmatobacter sp.
GGCGCATCGGCCTGACGATGCCGGTCGCGGTCAACGACACGAAGCTCTACGGCGCGTTCGGCGTTCACACGCTCCCCACCGTGCTCCTCGCCGACAAGGAAGGACGCGTGCGCTCGCGCTGGGACGGATACCGGCCGGGCCTCGAGAACACGATCGCGGAGGCCGTCTCCAAGCTCATCGCCGACGATTCCGAGGGAACGCAAGTCGAGCTGGCCTCGGTGCTGTCCGGCCGCGCCGTCCTGCGGGGAGAGTGGAGCCGCGAGCTTCCCGGCACGCTCGAGGGCGTCGTGGTTCTCCCCGCGGCGGCCGGCGAGCGCTCGCGAGTCGTCGCGGCGATCGGAGGGATGATCGTCGGCTTCGACCGGCGAGGCGAGATGACCGCGCGCACGCAGGCCCCGCCCTGGGCGGGTCGCGTCATCGACTTCGGCGCCGCACCGGGGGGCTCGCGCGAGATCGTCGGCTTCCGGCGCGGCGGGACGACCCTCGGCGTGATCGATCTGCGGACGGGAAGCGCGCGCTCGATCGAGGCGCCGGCACCGCTCGTCGACGTCGCCGTGGACGGGATCTCCGGCGCGGGGACGGGAAAACGCATCGCGATGGCGACGCTCGCCGGCCCCGCGATCGGAAATCCTTCGGGCGGCGTGACGATGCTCGGGGACAAAGCCTCGGGACGCGACATTGCCTCGCGCGCGGAGGGCGGCTTTCTCACGCTCGCCGAGGACGGCTCGATCGCGCCGGTCGCATCCGCGGGGACGCGCTGGCCGGCGGGAGTCCCGGGCGCCGAGCGGCTCGTCGTGGCCGAGGGCGATGGCGTGGTCGCGGGGCCGCGCACGGTGATCGCGTCGACCTCCGGGCGGTTCCTTCCGGGGCACGGCCGCCAGATCGCGGTCGCGACGTACTCGGGTCACGTCGTGCTCCTCGACGCGCGCGACGGAACTCTGATGTTCGACGCCGTGTGGGCGGACGTCCGCGACCTCGCGTCGGGCGATCTGGACGGCGACGGGCTCGACGAGCTGGTGGTCGCGGCGGGCCGGAAAGTGGCCGCGCTGTCTGCCGCCATCGCGCCGGACGACGGCCGCCGGTAGCGCTTCTCGTGAACGCCTGGTCGGCGCTCGATCGCGACGTGGTCGCCTGCGAGCGCTGCCCGCGCCTGCGCGCCCACTGCCTCGAGATCGCCCGCGTGAAGCGCCGGGCCTTCCGCGACGAGACCTACTGGGGGAGGCCGGTCCCGTCGTTCGGGGATCGGCGGGCGCACATCCTTCTCGTCGGTCTGGCACCCGCGGCGCACGGGGCGAACCGCACGGGGCGGATGTTCACCGGAGACGATTCCGGGAACTGGCTCTACGCGGCGCTTCATCGCGCGGGCCTCGCGAACCGTCCGGTCTCGACCTCGGTCGATGACGGACTCGAGCTCACCGGAGCGCGCATCACCGCGTCCTGCCGCTGCGCGCCTCCGGACAACAAGCCGACGCCCGATGAGCTGGCCGCCTGCGCGCCGTTCCTCGACCGGGAGATCGCGCAGCTCGACGATCTACGGGTCGTCGTGGCTCTCGGGAAGATCGCCTGGGACGCGGTCCTGCGCGCCGCGGCCCGAAACGCTCCGAATTCGGTTCTGCGCCCAAGACCCGCATTCGGACATGGGGCGCAAGCGCGGATCGATCTCCGGGAGGACGCGCCCTCCGTGACGCTCCTGGGCAGCTACCATCCGAGCCGCCAGAACACGAACACCGGAAAGCTGACGCGGCCGATGCTCGATCGCGTGATGAAGAAGGCGGTCGCGCTGGCGACGCGCTAGTCGATTCGCATCGCCCGGAGCACCGCGTCCGCGTCGGTGAGGTCGCGGAACAGACCGTCGGGAGCGGAGGCCTCCAGCTCGTCTCGGGACATCCACGGGGATTCGACCGCGATCGCCACGAAGCCGTTCGCCCGCGCGCAGGCGACATCGAGCTCGGTATCGCCGACGACCACGACCCGCTCGGGAGGGAAACGAAGACCGACCCGTCGCGATAGCCGCTCGTGCGCGATGCGCGCGATCTCCGCGCGCTCGGGGTGGTCGGAGGCGAACCCGCCGTCCGGGAAGAATCGATTGAGATCGAACACCGAGAGCTTCGCCCGCGCGCCTTCCTCGATGTTTCCCGTGATCAGGCCGAGCGTCACGTCGTCCCGGCGCGAGAGGATCTCGAGCAACGGAACGACGCCCGGCAAGACCGCGCGCCGGGGATCGGGACTCCTGAGCTCGGCGCGCAGCGCGTCGAGGTACGCGCGCTGCAGCTCCGGGTACCGCCGCTCGATCGAGGCGCCCGGGATCCCCGCCTCGCGCGCGATGTCGGCGATGATCGTCGGATCGCTCTTCCCGTTGAACCGGACCCGCGACGCGGGCTCCGCGATGTCGGAGAGGCCGAACACCTCCCGGAACGAGCGCTCGAGCGCGCGCCGGCCCGCGCCCGCGGTGTTGACGAGTGTTCCGTCGACGTCGAAGAGGACCAGGGTGGGGGACATCGGCGGCAGATGATAGCTGCCCCGAGGTCGGGCTGTTCAAACGGATCATTCTTGTCCTCGATCCGAGCATTCGCTCCTGGCCACCGGGCCGGTCTCCTCGTAACTCCATGCGGGAGACCGCCGCCGATGCGTCGACATTGGGTCCGCTTCTGCCGGAGCGTGTGCGCCGGCCTCCTCATGGCGCTCGTCGCCGCAGGCCTCGCGTGGGGCGGCTCCGTCCAGGATCGAGCCGAGGATCCGGCTGTCGTCTCGGCGTCGATCCTCCCCGAGCTGGCCGGTACTCCGGTCGAGCGCATCTTCGTGTTTCGCTACGACTCGGCCTCCGGCGGGTTCGTGCCGATCCCGTTCCAGGTGGACGAGCGCGTCGACCACGTGATCGACGCGGGCTCGACGCCCAACGTCCACGAGGTCATGTACGACGTCTTCGGCGAGGACGACGGCCTTCTCGACTCCCTCGACGAAATCGCGCTCATGTACGCGGACGCCGGGGACCAGGCGCCGTCCGGCGCCGCCTGGCCGGCCCGGGTCGATCCGGACCGGTTCGAGATCCGCATCGCGGACCCGCGCCCCGGGGGACCGTACCCCGACCGCTTCGCCTACGTCTTCACCGGGATCGGCCTGACGAGGTCCGCGACGCATTACGTGTCGTGGAGCGAGCTTCCGGCCTCGACCGTCTCGAGCGCGAAGTTCTCGGTGGAGTACCAGGACAACTGGATCCTCACCGGCTATCGCGTGGCCTCGCCCTGCGGCACCGGCGACAACCTCCTCGACCGGGTGAAAGGACGCGCGGGGCTGTCGCCGCAGCAAGCGGAGAGCGAGAACACCTGGAACGCAACGTCGCAATTCCTCGGCGGGATCGAGGGCCCGGTGCGCTCGATCCGCTACGTGCGCGGTGCGGCGAGCGGCATCGACACCGTACATCACGACGTGATCTACCGCGGCCTGTGGGATCGCGTCGTCAACCTGCGCGTGCACCCGATCAACGGCGTGTGGCTCTACTTCGACATGCTTCCCAGAAGCGGGACGACGTTTCTCGCCTCCACCGTCCGCGCGGGCGTGCCGGTCGACGGGGTCAACGACGCGGTGCCGGCCACGCTCCCCGCGTGGACCATTCTTCGCGGCACGGGCGGCGGTCTCGCGACCGTGTGGGACGTGCCGCCGTCGCCGTTCTACGGGTCGGCGAGGATCTACTACCGCGACGACGCGTCGTACAACGATGCCCCGGCACTCGAGCCCGACTACGCCGATCGCGACAACAGCGCGATCGGCGATCACGGGGTCTATCTCGACGGGCTGACGAGCAGCACGACCGACACGATCCCCGCCTCGTTCCGTCTGTATCCCCTCTGCGCAAGCGTGGGAGACGCGACCCTGGGAGACACGTACCGTCAAGTGTACGACGCGCCGCTGCAGATGACGGCGACGCGTCAGTCGGAAGCGGCGTCCGCGGTCCGGAATCTGTCGCTGAGCCGGTCCGGGATCGACGCCGTGTTGTCGTGGGCGCCGGTCGATGGGGCCCTCGGCTACCGCGTCTATTCGTCGACCGATCCCGCGCAGTCCCGCGAGAGCTGGACGCTGCTCGGAACCCCGGTCTCGTTGGGATTCGTCGACGCCGGCGCGTGCGGCGATACCGTCCCGCGCTTCTACTCGGTGACGGCGGTGAGCTTGGCCGGGGAGGGGCCCTGGTAGCGCCCCTCGATCACTCGTCCCCGTACGCCTCGTAGTAGTTCGAGATGTGCGCCCAGGCTTCGGCCGCCGTGTCGGCGTAGCGGAACAGCCGCAAGTCCTCGGGGGCGATGAGCCCGTCGGCGACGAGAAGGTCGAAGTTGATCGCCTTCTCCCAGAACTCGCGGCCGACCAGCACGACCGGAAGGTGCTGCACCTTTCCCGTCTGCACGAGCGTGAGCGCCTCGAACAGCTCGTCGAACGTGCCGAACCCTCCGGGGAACGCGACGAGCGCCTTCGCGCGAAGCATGAAATGCATCTTGCGGATCGCGAAGTAGTGGAACTCGAAGCAGAGCCCGTACGAGATGAACGGATTCGGGTGCTGCTCGTGCGGGAGCGAGATGTTCAGACCGATCGTCTTCGCACCGACGTCGTGCGCGCCGCGGTTCGCGGCCTCCATCGTGCCGGGCCCGCCGCCGGTGACGATGACGAATTCGGACGGTCCGTCGGTCTGGCAAGCCGCGGACACGATCCGTCCGAACTCGCGCGCGATGTCGTAGTAATGCGCGTGGGCGACGCGGCGCTCGGCGATGCGCAGCGCCTGCTCGGCGCTCGGGTCGCCCGGACGCCGGGCCGACTCCGCGCGCGCGGCTTCGAGCGTTGCCTGGGCCGCCGCGGGAGGCAGGAGACGCGCGCTGCCGAAGACGACGATCGTCGAGCGAATGCCGGCATCGCGCTGGAGGATCTCGGGCTTCGTCAGCTCGAGGAGGAGGCGAACGGGGCGCAGCTCGTCGCGACGGAGGAACTCGATGTCCTCGTAGGCCTTGACGTAGGAAGGGTCTTCTTCGCTCATCGGATCCTCAGCCGCGATGCGCGGCGAGCGCGGCCAGGACCGCGCCCAGGTAGAGCACCCCGATGATCGCGTTCGCATTCAGGAATGCGACGCCGACCTGCGAGAGGTCCTCGGCTCGCACGAGACGGTGCTCCCAGACGAGCACGCCGAAGATCACCGCGAGACCGGCGAAATAGACCGGATGAAGCGCGGCCTCCATCCCGACGGCGATCATCGCGAGGAACGCGAGCGCGTGGAATCCTCGGGCAATCCAGAGCGCTTGCCGCGTGCCAAACCGCACGGGAATCGAGTGGAGCCCCGCGCTCCGATCGAACGCCTCGTCCTGCAGCGCGTACAGCGTGTCGAACCCCGCCACCCAGAACGCCACAGCGAGCGCCAGGAGGAGCGGGACGAGATCGAAGCGCCCGGCGACCGCGATCCAGCCGCCGACCGGCGCGATCGCGAGGGCGATGCCGAGCACGACGTGGCTCGCCCACGTGAGCCGCTTCGTGTACGAGTAGCCGAAGACGACGGCCAGAGCGACCGGCGAGAGCGCGCCGCACAGGGGATTGAGCGACCAGGCCGCGGCGACGAAGATCGCCGCAAGGACGAGCGTGAACGCCCACACGGCGCCGCGCGAGAGCTTGCCGGCGGGAAGCTCGCGGCCGGCCGTGCGCGGATTCCGGGCGTCGATCTCGTGGTCGGCGAGACGGTTGAAGCCCATTGCCGCGTTCCGTGCGCCGACCATCGCCAGGACGATCAGGAGGCCCTGCCGCGGCGTGAACCCGTAGCGGGCGGCCGCGAGCGCCGCACCGGACAGCGCGAACGGCAGCGCGAACACGCTGTGGGAGAACTTGACCATCCGCCCCCACGTGCGGACGACCGACAGTGCTACGGGCGCACCGCTCAACGGGTCGCCGGCTCGAACGCCGCCTGCTCGATCGGGACCACGCTCTCGGACGACCACGTCACGGCATCGAGCGGTGCTTCGTCCGGATCGGACAGGGCGACGACCGCGAGCGCGCCGAGCTTTCCCACCTCGATCGTGCCGAGGTCCCGCGCGAGCCCGAGCGCCCGCGCGCCGTTGAGCGTGGCGATGCGCAGCGCCGTCGCCGGCGACACCTCGGGATGCTCCTCCCGCAGCGCCGCGAGCTCGTTGAACACGTCCGTGTCCGGCGCCGTCGCCGCGGAATCGGTGCCGAGGGCGACCGGAATCCCGGACGCGAGGAGCTTCGGGACTGGGGCCTTCCCGACGCCCAGGCGCTTGTTGCTCCGCGGGCAGGTGACCACGGTCACGCCGCGCGCCTGGAGCCGCGTCAGGTCCTGGTGGTCCAGGTGGACGCAGTGGACCGCGAGCGTTCGCCGCGAGAGGACGCCGAGCCGGTCGAGGTACTCGACGGGCGTGAGGCCCGGCGCCGACCAAGCATCGTCCCACGCGCCGCGGGAGACGAGGAAATCGCGGAGGGGCCCGGTTCCGTCGCGCAGGAGGCGGATCTCGTCGTCGCTCTCGGCGACGTGGATCGAGAGCGGCTCGCTCGAGGCCGAGGCCCGTCCGCCCAGCGCCTTCAACAGCGGCCCTGACGTCGAGTACGCCGCGTGCGGCGTGAGGATCGAGACGAGCCGCGCGCGTGCCGCGGCGACGTCCGGATCGGCGTCGATCGTCTCGAGGCGGGCGGCCGCGGCGGCGAGGACCGGCTCCGCGTCGGCGGACCGGAACGCGTACACCTCGTGGAAGAGAAGTCCCGCGAGCGGGGAGCGGGCGATGATCGGCGCGACCCAGGTGCCGTTGGCGATGTCCCCGACCGCGACCGTGCCGCGCGCCACCATCGCGTCCACCGCCGTTCTCGCGGCCTGGGCCGCGGCCGATGCGTCGACGGCGGCACGGCGCGCGACCAGATCGGAGATCCACCCGGTGAAGGTTCCGCCGGCGGGAGCCTCTCCGGCGGCCCACGACAGCTCGAGATGCGTGTGGGCGTTGACGAGGCCCGGAAGGATGACGGCATCCCCGAGATCGCGCACCTCGTCGGACGGGTGGGCCTTGATCACGTCCTTGCGGCGGCCGACCGCGACGATGCGGCCGTCGTGCACCGCAACCGCTCCGCTCTGGATCGGGCCCGACGCCACCGGGAAGACGTGCTTTGCCGTGTAGACGATCATCTTGGCGTCGATTATAGAGGCTCGGAGCGGCGTGGTAGACTCGACCCGATGTCGCTCGTCCAGATCGGTGCGGAACGATTCGATCCCGAGAAAGGCCCGCCGTGCCACAAATGCACGGCGCGATGCTGCAAGTACTTCGCGCTCGAGATCGACCGCCCCGTGACGCCGAAGCACCACGATCACATCCGCTGGTACCTGCTGCACGAGCACATCGTGGTCTGGGTGCAGGACGGGAACTGGTTCCTCGAAATCCGGACGCCCTGCCGGCATCTGCAGCCGGACAACTCCTGCGGGATCTACGAGACGCGGCCCCAGATCTGCCGGGACTACGGCTGGCCGGAGGCCGGCGAGACGGACGACCCGTGCGAGTACTTCACGCCCGAAGGCGGGTACGAGCTCTTCTTCGATTCCGCCGCGGCGTTCGACGCCTGGTCGGTCGTCGAGCTGCGCAAGCGCGAGGATCGTCTGGCAAAGCGCCGCGCGCGCGCCCGGTCCGACCGCAGCGCCGCGCGCCAGGCGATCGCATGAGCGCTCGCGTCGCCACGTTCCTCGCCGCGGCGCTCTCCGTCGTCGCGTCCGCGCGCGCCGACACCGCGGCCGACGTCTACGCGGCCATGGGGATCAAGCCGTCCTCCGTGATGAACAGCTCGATCGTTTCGTCGAAGGTGCTGCCGGGCCCGGACAAGCAGACGGTGGCGGTCGTGACCTACCTCACGGGAAAGAAGGAAGAAGCGAGCGCCCTGAACGTGCGCTTCGAGGTGTACGGCACCCAGGGCGGGAAGCTCGTCTCGCTGTACGGCCGCGACATGGGCGGCGTCAACGGAGGCTACGTCGGGCGCGGCGAGATCGCGCTGCTCGATCTCGACGGCGACGGCGTCAACGAGATCGGCGTGTACTACGACAACCTCAAGAACCCCCTGGTCACAGAGCGGCGCCTCGATCTGATCGTCCATGAGGACTCGGGGTTCCGCATCGCCTGGACCGGGGCCACCGAGTACGACGCGACTAAGGCGGTGCGCGACATCCCGCAGGAGCGGCGCGACCGCTACATCCGCAAGCTCGATTATCCGTCAACGCGAAAGACCAAGGGCGTCACCCTCTTCCTGACAAAGACGGTGATCGCCGTCGCCGGCGAGCGGCTCCCGCAGCCCAAGAAGGTCCAGGAGACCTTCCCGCTCAAGGGCGATCCGCAGCAGTAGTCCCGCGGCGCGCCCGTCGGCTCCCGTTTCCATGATCACGCTCGCCAACGTCACGAAGCAGTACGGGCGCCAGGTGCTCCTCGTCGACGCGGGATTCCAGCTCAATCCGGGGGAGAAGGTCGGCCTCGTCGGGCCGAATGGAAGCGGCAAGACCACGATCTTCCGGATGATCGTCGGCGAGGAAGCCCCCGACGGCGGCGAGGTGTCGGTCCCGAAGCGCACGACGATCGGCTACTTCCGCCAGGACATCGAGACGATGGGCGGCCGGCCGGTCCTCGACGAGGCGATCGCGGGGAGCGGCCGGCTCGGCGATCTCCATCACGCGCTGATCGACCTCGAGAAAGCCATGCACACGCCCGAGGCGGAGCATCTCGAGGCGGTCCTGGAGCGGTACGGCGCCGTCCAGCAGGAGTACCAGGAGCGCGGCGGGTACGAGCTCGAAGCGAGGGCGCGAGAGGTCCTCCACGGCCTCGGCTTCGCGGACGACGTCATCGACCAGGACGCGGGTGCGCTCTCGGGCGGCTGGAAGATGCGCGTCGCGATGGCGAGGGTTCTCCTCGGCGACCCCGAGGTCCTCCTCATGGACGAGCCGACGAATCACCTCGACATCGAGTCGATCCTCTGGCTCGAGGCGTTCCTCGAGCGCACGCGCGCCGCCGTCCTGATGACCTGCCACGACAAGGATTTCATGAACCGTGTGGTCGACCGGATCGTCGACATCGACGCCGGCGAGATCGTCTCGTACTCGGGGGACTACGACTTCTACGTGCGGGAGCGGTCCCTGCGCGAGACGCAGCGCGAGGCCGCCTACCAGCGGCAGCAGGCGATGCTCGCCAAGGAGCAGCGGTTCATCGAGCGGTTCGCCGCGCACGCCGCAAAGGCCGCGCAGGTCCAAAGCCGCGTGAAGAAGCTCGACAAGATAGAAACGATCGAGCTCCCACGCCGGCGCAAGACCGTCCGGTTCGACTTCCGCTCTCCGAAGCGGTCGGGCGACGACGTCGCGATCCTGTCGGGAGTCTCGAAGGCGTACGGGGACCGCGCGATCTACGACGGGCTCGACCTCACGATCCGCCGCGGCGAGCGATGGTGCGTGATGGGACGCAACGGCGCGGGGAAGACGACCCTGCTGAAAATGATCGCCGGCGCCGTCGGACCGGACAACGGGGACATCCGGATCGGCGCGTCCGTCGTCCTGGGGTACTTCGCCCAGCAGGCGCTCGACCTGCTGGACCGGACCCTGACGATCTTCGAGCAGATGCAAGCCGACTTCCCGCTCGAAACGCAGGGAACGCTGCGCGCGCTCCTCGGCGCGTTCCAGTTCTCGGGGGACGACGTGGACAAGCGGATCGAGGCGCTCTCGGGTGGGGAGCGGTCACGCCTCGTTATCGCGCGGATGCTCCTCGATCCTCCGAATTTCCTCGTCCTCGACGAGCCGACCAACCACCTCGACCTCGAGACGAAGGAGATGCTGGTCGAAGCGTTGCGAACGTTCGAGGGCACCTTGCTCTTCGTCTCCCACGACCGGACGTTCCTGCGCGGCCTGTCGAACCGCGTGCTCGAGCTGCACCGCGACGACGGCGACAGGCGCCCGAGGGCGTACCTCGGCGGTTACACGGAGTGGGTCGAGACGACGGGCGAGGAAGCGCCGGGGGTGCACCGCTGAGGTGGGACAGCACGCACCGGGCGTTCCTTCGAGGGGTCGCTCTCGGGCGCCCTCACAGGCGGTAAGCCGCCTTCCCCGAGCGTCCGTGCGTGCCGTCCGATGCAGATCATAAGACCGCGGCGGGGCGCCCACACGACCAAATCGCTCGCGAAGGTCACTCCGCGACGTGCAAGGCGGGCCAGTACCCGTCGGCCTTGGCGATGCGTCCGGGGATGTCGGCCTCCCAGACTTTCTGGATCTTCGCGTCGTAGTTCACGTACAGCTTGCCGTTGACGATCTTGTAGGCGAGCGGGTCGATGTCCGCGGTGTTGTTCTCGCTGACCGCCTTCGCGCAGTAGCCGCCGTACTGCGGCGCGAACGCCTCCGGGGTCTGGGCGAACTTCTTCCGGTTCTCTGCGGAGACGAAGTACCAGGTCGCCCCCTTCCAGGAGTAGGGGAACCGGTCACTGCCCTTCTGCGGCGCGGCCCCCGAGAAGTAGGTCACCGGGTCGTACCCGTGAAGGGCGGCGCCCCCCTTCTGGTTGAACAGCGGGACCTTGCCGGCGAGGGCGGGGGAGGCGGTGACGGCGAGTGCCAAGGCGGCGGGGAAGACGATGCGGCTCAGCTTCATGATCGGGATCTCCTCGGTTTCTTCCTGGCTCGGGGGAGAGAACCCCAGAGCGGGCGCCGATATTCCCGCCTATTCGTACCGGAGGGCCTCGATCGGGTCGAGCGCCGCCGCCTTCCTCGCGGGGTAGAAGCCGAAGAAGACCCCCACCAGCGCGGCGAACCCGAACGCGGTGGCGACCGAGCTGCCGTCGATGGCGATCGGCCATCCGGCGAACTTCGCGATGGCGCGCGACGCGCCGATGCCGAGCGCGACCCCGATCGCGCCGCCGGCGACCGAGAGCGTGACCGCCTCGAGGAGGAACTGGGCGAGCACGTGCCGCGACTTGGCGCCGATCGCCATGCGGATCCCGATCTCGCGGGTCCGCTCGGTCACCGAGACGAGCATGATGTTCATGATCCCGATGCCGCCGACGATCAGCGAGATCGCGGCGACCGAGGCGAGCAGGACCGAGAGCGTCCGCGTCGTCTGGCTCGCCGTCGCCGCGATCTCCTCCTGCGAGCGCATCATGAAGTCGTCGTCCTGGCCCGGAGCAAGGCGGTGGCGCTGGCGGAGGAGCGCCCGCATCTCCTCCATCGCGGCCTGGATCGAACCGGAGGACTTCGCGGCGACCTGGATGAGGTTGAGCCGGGGCGATCCCATCAGCCGCTTCATGACGGTCGTGTACGGCACGATGATCTGGTCGTCCTGGTCCGAGCCCATCATGTTCCCGCCCTTGCGCTCGAGGACGCCCACGACGCGGAAGGGGACGTTCTTGATGCGGATGACGCTGCCCACGGGCTCCGAATCCGGGAACAGGTTCTGCACGACCGACTGGCCGAGCACGGCGACCTTGGCGCCGGCCTTCACCTCGGCCTCGGAGAAAAACGAGCCCTTCGCGACGTTCCAGGCGCGGATGAACGGCCAGTCGACGCCGGCGCCGTAGATCTCCGTCGACCAGTTGTTCTCGCCGGCGACGACCGGCGCGCCCGTGCGCGCGCCCGGGGAGACATACGCGACGGACGGGCACTCGTCCTTGAGCGCCTTCGCGTCGTCCTCCGTGAGCGACGACTGCGCCGCGAAGATCCGCGCGCCGGACTGCGTCACGGCGCCGGGGAAGACCATGATGAAGTTGGCCCCCAGCGAGTTGATGTTCGACTGGATCGACTCCGAAGCACCGCTGCCCACCGCGTTCATCGCGATGACGCAGCCGACCCCGATGATGATGCCGAGCATCGTGAGCGACGAGCGCATCTTGTTCCGCAGGATCGACCGGAGGCCGACCTTGACGATGTTCGCGGTGCGGAGGATGGAGCTCTTCATGCGGTCGCTCCCGTGGCGGCAGTCGTCCGCACCTGGGCGATCGCCTCGTCCCGCACGACCTTGCCGTCCCGGAGCTGGACGATTCGCTTCGCATGGCGCGCGATGTCGGGCTCGTGGGTGATGAGGAGGACCGTCTTCCCCTGGTCGTTCAGCTCCTGAAAGACCCCCAGGACCTCCTCCGAGACGCGCGAGTCGAGATTGCCGGTCGGCTCGTCGGCCAGCAGGATCGGCGGGTCCGTCACCAGCGCCCTCGCGATCGCGACGCGCTGCTGTTGCCCTCCGGACAGCTGTGACGAGGTGTGCCGCTCGCGCCCGGCGAGGCCGACCCGGCGGAGCACGGTCATGGCGCGCCCCAGGCGGTGCGACGCCGTCCCGCCGTTGTCGGAGTAGAGGAGCGGCAGCTCGACGTTCTCGAGCGCCGTCGTGCGCGGGAGCAGGTTGAACGACTGGAAGACGAACCCGATCTTCGCGTTCCGCACCTCGGCCCGCGCGTTCGCGTCGAGCTTCGAGGCGTCGACGCCGTCGAGCACGTACCGCCCGGACGTCGGGCGGTCGAGGCAGCCGAGAAGGTTCATGAGAGTCGACTTGCCCGAGCCCGACGGACCCATGATCGCGACGAACTCGCCCTCGTCGATCGACAGCGTGACGCCGTCGAGCGCACGAACCTCCACCTCGCCGACGGTGTAGTACTTCGTCACGTCGTCGAGGACGATCATCACCGGCGTCCGCCTCCCGGTCCGCCCGCGCCCGGGAACGTCCCGGTCGAGGTGCTCTTCGCCGTCGCGTTCCCGATGGCGATGCGGTCGCCTTCCTTGAGATCACCCGACACGATCGCCGTGAAGCGCCCGTCGGAGATCCCGGTCTTCACGGCGACGCGGGAGAGATCGCCGCCGGCCTGCACGACATAGACGGCCTGCTCGGTGCGCTTGGCCTGGCCGCCGGCCGGAAGCCCCGACGCCGCGCGCGCGAACCCTCCGCCGGGTCCGCCGCCCGCGTTGCTCGGCCGGGTCGAGGCCATCGCGTCGCCGGCGGACGCTCCGCCTCCGCCGTTCGTCGCGGTTTCCATCGGGTGGAACCGGAGCGCCGCGTTCGGGACGCGCAGGACGTCGGCCGCGCGCGCCACCTCGATCGTGACGTCCGCGGTCATCTTCGGCTTGAGGTTTCCGTCCGGATTCGGCACGTCGATCATGACCGGGTAGGTGATCACGTTCTGGTTCTGCGTCGCGTTCAGCCGGATCTGCGAGATCTTCCCCGTGAACGTCGAGTCCGGGTAGGCATCGACCGTGAAGCGGGCGGTCTGGCCGACCGCGACGCGGCCGATGTCGGACTGGTCGACGTCGGCCTGCACCTGCATCTTCGTCAGGTCTTCCGCGATGTTGAACAGGGTCGGCGCCTGGAACGACGCGGCCACCGTCTGTCCGATGTCGTATTGCCGTGCGACCACGACACCGTCGATCGGCGAGTAGATCTTCGTGTAGGAAAGGTTCGTCTCGGCCTGCTTGAGCGCGGCCTCGGACTGCTCGACCTGCGCCTTCGCGGCGTCGTACGCCGCCTTTGCGGCATCGCGATCCGCCTCGGCATTGAGCTGCTCTTCGAAGAGCCGCTGCGCCCGCTTGTACTGGATCTCCCCGTTGGTTTCCTGAACCTTGGCCCCGGTCAGGTCGGCGCGGCGCTGCTCGACCTGCTGCAGGAACGGCGTCGGGTCGAGCTCCGCGATGAGCTGCCCCTTCTTGACCGGCGAGTTGAAGTCGACGTACAGGCGCGAGACGATCCCCGAGACCTGGCTTCCGACCTGCACGGTCGTCACCGGGGAGATCGTTCCGGTCGCGGTCACGGTCTCTGCGACGGCGCCGCGGTCCACCAGCTCCGTCCGGAACTTGTCCTCGTGCTTGACCGACTGGCGGCGCTGGTAATAGACGGCGCCGGCGGCCGTGCACGCGAGCAGAACGACTCCTATCAACACGGATCGGGTTTTCATGACGGAACATGTTGATGGAAGGAACGCGGATGTGCAAAACACTCTTTTCGGGGCTTCGCGATATCCTTGGGATGTGAGCGGGGCGTTCGCGATCGGATTGCTGCTCGGTGCCGTGCTCGGGGCCCTCGCGGCGGCGCTGTGGTCGTCGCGCGGACAGGCCGTTCTCCGCGAGGAGGTGGCGCACCTCCGGGCGGAGCGCGAGGCCCAGGACGACGCCGCGACGCGGCAGAGGGACCAGTTCGTCGCGGTCTCCACCGAGGTGCTCCAGAGCAGCCAGCGTTCGTTCCTCGACCTCGTCCGGCCGGTCGAGACGGCGCTCAAGGAGGTCGACGAGAAGCTCCGCGGGATCGAGAAGGAGCGCGAGGGGGCCTACCGCGAGCTGAGGTCGCAGGTCGCGGAGATGCGCCAGGCGAACGACCGATTGCGGACCGAGACGGCCGCGCTCTCGCAGGCGCTCCGCGCTCCGCACACCCGGGGCCGGTGGGGGGAGATCCACCTCAAGCGCGTCGTGGAGCTGGCCGGCCTGCAAGCGCACTGCGATTTCGTGGAGCAGACGACCGTCACGGGCGAGACGGCGACGATCCGCCCCGATCTGATCGTGAAGCTTCCCGGAGGCAAGCGGCTCGTCGTCGACGCGAAGGTCCCGCTGACGTCCTATCTCGAGGCGCAGGAAGCCACCGACGACGCGGTGCGCGACCGGAAGCTCGGCGAGCACGCGCGGCAGGTGAAGGACCACATCGCGCGCCTGTCCCTCAAGAGCTACCACGACCAGTTCGACGACGCCCCCGAGTTCGTCGTGCTCTTCATCCCCGGCGAGGCGTTCTTCTCCGCCGCCGTCCAGCGCGATCCGGAGCTTCTCGAGTTCGGGTTCTCCCGCGGCATCGTTCCCGCAAGCCCGACGAACCTCGTCGCGCTGCTCAAGACCGTGCACTACGCGTGGCAGCAGGAGAAGGTCGCCGAGAACGCCGAGAGGATCCGCGACCTCGGCGCCGAGCTCTACGACCGGATCGTGACGATGACGGGATACCTCAAGGACCTCGGCGGAAGCCTCGATCGCTCGGTCCGGTCGTACAACGAGGCGATCGCATCGTTCGACCGCCGCGTCCTCGTCGCCGCACGCAAGATGAAGGAGCTCGGCGCGGGGAGCTCGAAGGAGCTCCCCGACACCGACCCGGTCGAGCGCGAGCCGCGGCCCGTCGCCTCCGAGTGAGGCACGCGTTCAGCTCGACACGATCCTGAGATGACCGCGCCCGATGGAGGCGAGCAGCCTGTCGGCCGGGCTCCGCTTCGCCGGGGGCTTGCCGTCCGCGCTCACCGCTTCGAGCGCCTTCCGGAGGTCCGCCTGGGACGCCGGGACGTGCCTCCCCGCGGAATCGAACGAGTCCAGGACCAGCAGTGCGAACGGTGTCTCGCGGCCCGGAAGCGTGCCGGCCTTCGCGAGTCCGGCGAGGTACTCGATCGCCTTAGCCCTCGCCTTGGCGACCCAAGGATCGCCGGGCAGAGCCGCCGCGGCTTCCGCGAGCGCCCAGGTCGCGAGCACGTGGACGGGAACGTCGGCCGCCACGGCACCGCTGGGCTGTTGTGCCGCCAGGAGTGCGGCGAGCGCCGGCCTTCCCTCGGATGCGGTGAGATGCCCGTCGTCGGCGAGGTCCGCGAGAACCCGGAGCGCCGCTTCGCGGAGCCGCGCGCGGGCCGAGCTCGCATCCGAGGAAGGTGCGTTGCCTTCGCCGTCCACGAGCTGCGGCTCGAGCTCGAGCGTGTGTTGATAGAAGCGTCCGGCAACCGGGACATCCTTCACCAGCTCCGAACTGAACTTGGTCGCCTGGTTCGACGCCGTGTCTCCGCCTAAGCTGGACGCGAGCATGCCGCTTGAGACAGGCTGTCCCGCCGGCGCCTTTTTCGCCTTGGGAGGCGGAGGAGGAGGTTGCGCGTAGCCCCCCCGTGCGCGACCGTATTCCACGCCGGCGCCGGCCGTGACGACGGAGACTTCCTCGATCGAGTCGGAGGCGGCCTGGCTCACGAACTTTCCCGTGAGCGGATCGACGCTGCTCACGCCGGAGACAAGTCCCTTGAAATCGCGGTCCCGGCTTCCCGACACACGTCGGCTCGCAGTGGTATTCGCACCTGAACCGACTCTGTCCTCGGGCTCGTCCTGACCCGGCGACGGGGCCAGGGATCTCGGACCGCCCGTCCCGAATACGCCATCGAAGGAAACGCCCTCGGGCATCGGCAGCGCCTGCTCCACCGTGCGCGGCCGGCCCGCCGGGTTCGCGAGGTGTGAATCGTCGACGGCGACGAACGACGTGAACGGGCTCATCAGGCGGAACTCGAGCGCGAGTGCGGTCACCCCGGCCTCCGTCGAGGGGGCGGGCCCTTCCGGGTCGGCCAGGAGCATCTGCTCGATCCGCCCGCGCGCCCAGATCGCCCCGAGCGCTTCGTGCCGCGGTTCCTTGTCGGGAAGCACGACGGGAATCGACTGTTCCCAGTAGCGGCCGCCGAGCTTTCCGCGAACCGTCACCGTTCCGGAACTCCCGGCGAGGTAGCGGCCGACGACCGTGAGCGTCTGACCCGACCCGATGTCCGGGAGCGTTTCGGGGGAGAGGTCGGCGACGGGCAGCGCTCCCCAGTCGATCGCGAGGTCCGTCAGGTAGGGGCGCGTCACCCACGAGCGGAACGCGTCGAGCGCGTCGTCGGCGCTCTCGTCGGGGCGCACGAAGACGTAGGCGCCGTGACCGAGATCCGCCATGCGCTCGAGGAGGTAGTGGTTCACCGACGAGCCGATGCCGACCGTGTAGATGCGCGCGCTGCCGACGACCTTGCCGATAGCGCCGAGAATCTCCGGATCGTTGCCGACGTAGCCGTCGGTGAAGAACACGACGATCCGCATCCGGTTCGGATCGGGCGGAAGCGCGAACGACGCGCGCATTGCCGCCAGCATCTCCGTCCCGCCGCCTCCCTGGCGCGCGTTCAGCCAGGCGATCGCGGACTCGATGGAGGACGCGTCGCTCGGAAGCGGATGCGGCGAGAAGACCTCGTTGTCTCCGGAAAACCGCACGACATTGAAGGTGTCCCGCGGACCCATCTCGTGCAGCGCCCGGGCGACGAGCCGCTTCGAGGCGTCGAGGGGAATCCCGCTCATGCTCCCGGACGTGTCCACCACGAAGACGATCTCCTTCGGTGCCGCCTCGGTGGGGCCGACCTCTCCCCTGGGTTGCACGAGGAGCGTGAAGAACCCGTCGGCTCCGTCCCGGTGCGCGAGCAGCCCGACGGCCGGCTGCTTCGCCGAGACGCTCCACCGGAGGAGGAAGTCCTTGTTCGGGATCGTGTCGTTCTCCGCGAGGCGGATGCTCGCCGTCGTGGAGTCGCGCCGTTGAACCTCGATGCGATGGCTGGAGCTTCCGATCTCGCCGATCGGCACGCCCGCGTCGAGGCTCACCGCGATCTCCACGTCGTGTCCCGACCGCGTGCCGGGCGCAAGCACGCTCGGGGTCACTCGGGCCGGGTTCTTTGCTCCGCCGCCCGGCATGTACCGCGGACCCACGACGAGCGGAAACGTCAACCGGTAGATGCCGCGCTCGTACTTCAGCGTCTCCACGGTGCGCAAGCGCACCGTGATCGGCTTGCCGGGCTCGAGGTTCGCGACGGACTGCGTGAAGATGTTCGGCCGCTCCTGCTCCAGGAGAGCCCCCTGGTATCCCGCATCGCGAGCCTGCTCGTAGACCTGCCGCGCCTCGTCGCGGCGGCGGATCTCCCCGCGGATCGTTCGCTCGCCGACCGAGAGCTCGAAGTCGTCGACGGCCGCCCGGTCGCCCAAGGGGAAGGTGTAGACCGCCTCCACCGGATCGGGGAAGGGGTTCTCGAAGACTTGCTCCACGGTCGCCCGCGCGACGAACGCGGTCACGTCGATCGAGACCTTCGTGTGCCGTAGGGGCATATCGACCGGCGTCCCGTCGCTGCCCGTGACCCGCAAGGATCCAGGGGTCTCGGAGGCCGCCGGAGACGCGGCCGCAGGGAAGCCGAGAACGAGCGAGAACAAAGTCAGGAAGGCTGCCGTACCGGTCTTGAGGGAGCTCATCGCGACCTCCGCGGCCCGAAAGAGGGCATCTGGCTGGATAGGACCGATCTATAGCCGGTTGGTTCCCTGTGGGACCGCGGCCTGCGTTCGAAGCGGCGGCGCCCCCGCGCTGGGGGGGATCGCACACGTCTTGGGTGAATTCCCGCACCTCCAAAGGCCTCGACCCCATCTCCGTCGCCGGATCGATGGCACACTGATTGCGGTGAGTCCGAGAGTGCGCCTTCTCGCGAACGTCGCCGTCGGCGTAGCGCTTTGCGCGCTCGCCCAGCCGGCAGGGGCGGTGGAGGTCAAATACCTCTACCGGCTGTCGAATTTTTCCGGGGTCATCCCTTACTCCGATGTGGAGATGTGCGCGGACCCCGCCCATGACGAGATCTATGTCGGCGAAGGCGACCTGATCCGCGTGTTCAACGCCTCCGGGATGGAGATCTACGACTTCAGCCACGACGCGATGAGCTACGGCGCGATCCTGGACATCGGCGTCATGCCGAGTGGCGACATCCTGGTCCTTTCCTACAGGCAACCGACGGAGGCCAGGGCAGGGGGCTCGCAGGTCACGCGCTACAACTATCGGGGCGAGCCCCTGGGATCATTCGAGGTCCATGGGCTCCCGAGCGAGCTTGCCGGATTCACACCGAACCGCCTCGCGATCCGCCAGGATTCGCTCGTGTTCGCGAGCACCGCGTCCCTGCTCGTCGTGACAACCGATTTCGAGGGGACGTACCGGCGTCACGTCGACCTTCTGGCGACGCTTCCCAAGAACGACAAGGCGAGAGAAGGCGCCGAGCTGGGCGGTTTCTACGTCGATGATCAAGGCGCCATTCTCTATACGATTCCAACGGCTTTCCGGGCTTTCCGGCTCAAGCCGGACGGCACCGCGGATTCGTGGGGGAAGCCGGGATCGGGCCCCGGAAGCTTCAGCGTCGTCGGCGCGATCCTGGCCGCGCCCAATGGATACACCTTGGTCGCCGATCGCGCGCGCGGTGCGGTCCTCGTGTTCGACCCGAGCCTGCGTTTCGTCCGCGAGTTCGGGAATCGGGGGCCAATCGTCGAGCAGCTCAACCGGCCGGGACTGATGGTCTTCGGCCGGGACGGGAAGCTGTATGTGAGTCAGCTCGGCTACCACGGCCTCTCGGTCTTCGCGCTCACCACCCCCTGACGCCGCCAGTCCCGGTCGGGTCGCTCGATTCCGGAGAAAAACACTCCGGAGTGAGTGGGCCGCGGGCATGCGTTGTGCGATAACTCACGCCCACGTCTTTCAAGGAGGACTCATGAAAGCGATCCGGATTCTTCTCATGGCGGGCGTCGCCGGCCTGGCGGTGATCGGCCTCTCGCCGGTGTACGCGTTCCACTCCGGTGGCGTCGCCGAATGCGGCGGCTGCCACAGCATGCACGACGCGGCCTCGAACCCGCTCCTCCAGAAGGGCGATCCGAGCTCGACGTGCCTCAACTGCCACGAGCATGCGGGCGACACCGGCCCGAGCTCGTACCACATCTCGAGCGCCGTCGTCGACATGCCCGACGGCGTGCCGCCGAAACAGCGCGGCCCGGCCGGCGACTTCGGCTGGCTGAAGAAGAACTACACCTACACGCTGCGCGGCACCCCGACGACCGACTTCGGGTACACCCACGGCCACAACATCGTCGCGACGGATTTCGGGTACGTCGCCGATCCCGTCAACACCACGGCCCCCGGAGGGACGATGCCGTCCAACCAGCTCAGCTGCGTGAGTTGCCACGACCCGCACGACCGGACGCGTCGCCTCAACGACGGGACCCTCGTTTCGCCGAACCGGAACCAGGGGCAGACCTACGCACCGATCATGGGCTCGGGCTCCTACGGTCTCGTTCCGCCGGCCGGTCTCGCGGCGGGCGTCTACCGGATCCTCGGCGACGTGAACTACGTTGCCTTCGACAACACGACGTTCCCGGGCGTTCCCTCCGCGGTGACGCCGTCGACGTACAACCGGACGGAATTGGCGACGCAGACCCGCACCGCCTACGGCCACGCGACGACGGGCGGGTACGCGAGCTGGGGTCAGTGGTGCGCCACGTGCCACCCGAACATGCACAGCAACAACAACGCGCTGGCCCACCCGGTCGACCAGGCGCTCGGCACGACGATCTCCAACAACTACAACGCCTACCTCAAGACGGGCGATCTGACCGGAACGCCGACCACGTCGTTCAACTCGTTGGTGCCCTTCACCGAATCGACGTCGGACGTCGCCACGCTGGCCGCCCACGCCAAGACCGACGACTCGTACCTGAACGGGCCGGCCTCGAGCGATCGCGTGAACTGCCTCAGCTGCCACCGCGCTCACGCGACGGCGTGGACCTACAGCCTCCGGTGGAACGGCGAGAACGAGTTCGTCACGATGGCCGACAGCACCGGCACGGCCGTGTACCCCGGCAAGGACGCCGTGGGCAACACGCCGGACGGCAAGGCGCTCAACCAGCAGACCCAGATCTTCAAGGGGTACACGGTGGCCGAGATGCAGGCCGGGTACTACGACCGGCCGGCGATCAAGTTCGCCGCCTATCAGCGCCAGCTCTGCAACAAGTGTCACATCCAGGATTGATCGTTCCTGTCTGTCGCGGATCCTCCCTGAAGGGCGGAAGGGGGCCGGTCGAACCGGCCCCCTTTTTTTGATTGCGTGCTCGGACTAGCCTTAGCGTTCCATCCGGGGGCGTCATGTTGAGGGCCTGCATCGCGATCGGGATAATCGGGCTCCTCGCCGTCCCTGGAGACCGCGCCGCGCGTCCCGCGGTTGGGGTACCGAGGGAAGGCGGCTACGTCGCCGTTTACGCCAAGCCGCTTTCACCCGCGGCCGCCGGACTCACGCTCACGCTGGGCGGAGTCTCCGCCGTCCGGGAGGACGGCACCGCAGCGCCGCTGACGCTGACGATGCCGAGCTATCCCGATCCGGGCCCTCCCCGGCAACGGCTGCTGGCCTGGGGCTTCGTGCCTGCCGGAGCGTACGCGGGGCTCGCGATCAAGGTGCGCTCGGCCCGCGCGAGGACCGACGGCGAGGGGCACGATCTTGCGGTCGGGACGGATGCTCCCGCAGCCAAGCTCCCGTTCCTCGCAGGGCCGCGCAGCGCCCTCGTCGCCACCGTCGAGCTCGACGTCGGAGCCTCGCGAAAGTCGGCCGACGAGCTCGCACCCGTGTTCGTGGCGACGATCCCGCCGACGCTCGCCTCGGGCCTGACGGGAGCGGTGACGAGCCGCGGAACCGGCGTCGTCTCCTTGTTCGACAAGGTTTCGGGTCAGGTCGCCTCCGCGATCGCCGTCGGGCGGGCCCCGTCCGCGATGGCGATCGACGACCTGAGAAACCGCCTTTATGTGGCCATCGGCGGGGACGACGCCGTCGCGACCCTCGACTTGCTCTCCCGTTCCGTGCTCGGCGTGGTACGGCTGCGCGGGGGCGACGAGCCGGTCTCGCTCGGGTTGACTCCGGACCGGCGCACCTTGCTGGTCGCCAACGCGGGCTCCTCGAGCGTCACGGTGTTCGACGCGTCGGGCCCGACGCTCGTCGAGCGGACGCGCGTCGAGGTCGGGAGCGGCCCGCGCTATCTCCTGGTCGACCGTGCCGGAACGCGGGCGTGGGTGTTCTGCGCCGACGAGGACCGGGTGGTCGCACTCACCCTTCCGACGGGCGCTCTCGCCGGATCGGTGTCCTCCCCCGGCGGCCCCATCCGCGGGGATTTCAGCAAGGACGGGACCCGCCTGTACGTCCTTCACGCGTACTCGGCCTACCTGGACGTCGTGGACGCGTCGACGCTCGCGGTCACGCAGCGCGTGTTCGTCGGGCCGAAGTCGGTATCCATCAAGGTGGATTCCCAGACGGACAGGATCTACCTCGGGTTCAAGGGCTCGAAATCGATCTCCGTCTACGATCCGGCCGGACTGCTTCCCATCGACGAAATCCGGACAGAAGGAGGCGCCGACTTCCTCACGATCGACGGCCAAGGGAACAATCTTTGCGTCATCGATTCCCTCAGGGGCGAGATTCGCCTCGTCCGGCTCGTCGGGAAGACGGTCGCGGCGCAGGTCGACCTCCCCGAGCCAAGTGAGGTCGCGCTCCTGGGCGAAAGGTGACGGATTGCGTGGGGAGATCCGAGCAGAGGCGATTGCGGGGACGGCGGGGCCTTCCGCTCCTCCTCGTGGCGCTCGCGGCGGCGCTCGGCCCGGCCCGACCCGCGGCTGCGGACGACGAGCTCAACGGGTACCTCGAGCTGACCGGCGCCGCGTCGCGGCTGAACACCGAGGATGCGACCGGGGCGAGCACCGACGAGACCGCGCGATCGTTCCTGCAGCGCTACAGCCTCAACTTCGCGCACCGCTTCTTTCCGAACCTCGAGTTCCGCGTCGGTGGCCTTTACGAGCACGAGCGTCTGTCGACCGACCTCTCCGGCATCGAGAGCGTGGGCAACCGCCAGCGCGTCCTTCCGTACGCCCTGTTCACGCTCCGGACGCAGATCGTCCTCGCCGAGATCGGGTACGACCGGCGAACGGAGCGGTTCGACAACGATCTGTCCGTCTCGAAGCTTACGCAGGAGAACTGGCGGGCGAATTTCGGCTGGAACCCGCTCGATCTCCCGCGACTGCGCCTCGAGCTGTCCCGGAGGAACACGTTCGACCTGGGGCGAGAGGGGCTGGACACGACGGAGGATCGCGCGCAGCTGGGCATGCGCTACAGCGCGGAGACCTACGAGGTGAACTACCGCGGATCGCTGGAGCGCGATACGGACCACATCCACGGCGGGGCCGTGGAGACGAACTTCCAGAGCGCCCACGCGGCCTGGGGGGACGCGTGGCTCGACCGGCGCCTCACGTTGAGCACGGACTACACGGTGAGCTACCGCGAGACGACGGCGACCGGCTCGAGCGCGGGGGAGATCATCCAGTCCGTGAACGCCGTCGCCGGCCTCTCGTCGATCGACGACACGCCGGATCACGATCCCCTCAACCCGAATGCCGCGCTGATCGACGGCAACCTGACCGTCGGCGCCGGGGTGGACCTGGGCCTCCCCCCGCCGGGAGGGGACATCCGGCCCCGCAACATCGGTCTCGATCTCGGTTTCGCCAATCAGCTCAACACGATCCTGGTGTGGGTCGACCAGACGCTCCCGCCGTCGATCGCGGGTTCGTTCTCCTGGAAGATCTACTCGAGCGACGACAACTTGAACTGGACGCTCACCCAGACCCTGGTCACGGCTCCGTTCGGGCCGTTCGACAACCGGTTCGAGATCCGCTTCCCCGCGCTGGTCACGCGATACGTCAAGCTCGTGGTCTCGCCGCTGTCGCCGATCGTTCCGGATGCGACGAGCTGGCCCCAGATCCTCGTGACCGAGCTCGAGCCGCAGCTGCGCACGGCGGCGTCGGGCGTCGAGAACCACACCTCGGAGGTGTCGCAGCTGTTCAACGGCAACTTCAGGGCACGGCTGCTGAACGTGCCGGCGTTCTACTACGAGCTCGGCTACTTCCTCTCGAATCCCGGCACGGGGCCCACGCAGTGGACGCTCTCGAACGGACTGTCCGTGATCCAGGCGCTCAGCCCGATCCTGACCGGACAGGCCCGTCTCTCGCGGGAGGACCGGCAGGAGCGCATCGGCAGGCAGACCGCATACCTGTTCAGCGGGGCGCTCACCGCGACCCCGATTTCGACCGTCCAGGAAAGCCTGGTGGTCTCGGCGGTGAACGAGCAGGGGGACTTCGGGCGGGATACCGCATCGGCCCTCTTCTCGAGCGCGGCGGAGCTCTATCGGGGGATCGGCGCCAATCTGGTGGTGGGCCGCTCGGTCATCCGGCCCCACGAGGGCGGGCAGTCGATTTCCGACACGGGCGAGATCGGCGTCACCCTGAACCCGAACTCGCAGCTGACGGTCAATCTCCTGCTCCAGGATCGGGTGACGGATACGACGTTCCCGACGCCGGCTCAGCCCGAGCAGCGCGACGACACGCGCGCGGCGGAGATCGGCGCCGCCTACCGCCCGCTGCGCTCCCTCTACCTTTTCGCCTCGACACGCGCGGAGCGGAGCAATCAAACCGGGTCCCGGACGCTACGCAACTACGCGCTGAGCTGGGCTCCCTTCCCGGACGGGACGCTTCACTTCAGCGTGTTCTACGATTCGACCTACCACACGGAGCTGGCCGAGACGGAGCAGACGCTCGTTCCGTCCGTGCGGTGGGACGTCACGTCGCGGATCTACCTCCAGACGTCGTATCAGGATCTTCGAACGGATTCGGTCCTCGGGTCGACGCGGACCAAGGTCTGGACGGCGACGGTTCACGCGGCGTTCTAAAAGGACGGTCGGCATGCGCACGATGAGATCGGTCTCCTACATGGCACTCGCGGTCTCGCTCCTCCCCGCTTCCGGGTGTGCGGGCCGGCACGCCGCCACGAACACCTTTCACGAGCCCACGATGGACTTCAGCCTCGTGCACACGGTGGCGGTCCTGCCGTTCTCCAACCTCACGCCGACCCAAACGGCGGCCGACCGGGTCCGGGGCGTGTTCGTCACGATGCTCCAAGCCCAGGGAGGGGAGATGTACGTGCTGCCCCTCGGCGAGGTCCAAAAGGGACTTTCCCGGACGGAGATCCAGCGCGCGGACCAACCCTCCGCCGAAGACGTCGTCGTCCTGGGGAAAGCGCTCAGTGCCGACGCGGTGATCACCGGGAGCGTGATGGAGTACGGAGAAGCGCGCTCCGGCTCCGCTTCGGCGAACTACGTCTCGGTCTCGGCGCAGATGCTGGAGACCAAGACCGGCCGCCTCGTCTGGAGCGCGCAGTCGACGAAGGGGGGAGTGACCGCCGCGGACCGGATGTTCGGAGGAGGCGGCCAGCCCATGAACGTGATCACCGCCGATGCCGTGAACGAGCTGCTCGACAAGCTCTTCAAGGCGAAGTGAGCGCCGTGCTCCCGCTAGGAGCGCCTCTTCTGGCTCTGGCCGCCCTGGCCGGCCCCCTTCGCGTGGCGGTCCTCCCCGTGGAGAACCTCACCGGCCGCGTGCTCGACGGTGCTCCGATCGAGCGGGCCTGGCGGGGGGCGCTCGCCGCGAGCGGCATGGAGGTACTGGACGATCCGACGCGTGGGGCCTTGATGGACCGTCATCGGGTGCGGTACGTGGGCGGCGTCTCGCCGGACCTCGCCACCGCCTTCCGCGAGGAGGCGCAGGTCCAGGCGGTGATGATCACCTCCGTGGAGCGCTGGATCGAGCACGCGCCTCCGGTCCTCTCGCTGCATGCCCGCCTCGTCTCGACCGAGGCCGAGCCCTCGATCCTCTGGGTCGGCGGCCTCGGAGCGACGGGCGAGGACCACCCCGGGTTCCTCGGGCTCGGAGTCGTGGACGACCCGAAGGTGCTTCTCGCGCGGGTGGTCGCGGATCTCGCGGCGTCGGTCAAGGGGGCTGTCTCGGGCGGGGCCTCCCGCACGCCGTCCGGCGAGCGCCGGTTCCGGCCCAAGCTTGCGTTCGCCAGCGTGGTCGCCGGCGAAGAAGGAGGGTCGCTTCGGGTCGCCGTGCTTCCCTTCACGAACCGCACGGACCGCCGGCGCGGCGGGGATCTCGTCGCGGCGCACTTCGTCGCGGCGCTCGCCGGGCGCCCCGGTATCCGAGTCGTGGAGCCCGGCATCGTCCGCGAGGTACTTCTCAAGCTCCGGGTGATCCCCGAAGGAGGGATCCCCTACGCACAGGCCGAGCTGCTCCGCGAGACGCTCGGGGCCGATCTCGTGCTGATGGGGGAGGTCCTGGATTACAGCGATGCGGACGTCGACGGTCCCCCTCCCATCGTCGATTTCACCGTGCAAGCGCTCGACGCCGCCCATCGCCGCGTGGCGTGGTCCGCGTTCAGCCACTCCACCGGTACGGACGGCGTCTGGTTCTTCGAGCGGGGCCGGCTCCGGACCGCCCACGCGCTCGCTGCGGCGATGGCGCGCTCCGCGGTCGAGGCGCTGCTCACCGCGAAAGGAAAGCCGTGAGAGTACGAATCCCCATCCTCGCCGCAGCACTCTCCGCCGGGCTCGCATCCTGGGCCCTCGCGGCACCGCCGGCGGCATCCTCGTCGCCTCCCGAGCTCCCACTGATCCAGGGGCGGCGGGCGATCGCCACGGTCAACGGCCAGCCCGTCACATGGGGCGCCTTCCGGGAGGCGCTTGCGTCCGTTCACGAGAACGCGCCGGAGGCCACCAAGCGCGCGAAGCAGGACCCGCAGGCGCTGCTCGATCGGCTGATCACGGGAAAGCTGATCGTCCAGGAGGCGCGCAACATCGGTCTCGACCATGAGCCGGCGTACACCGCGGCGCTCGAATCGTTTCGGCTCGACACGCTCCAGAAGATGGTGCTCGACCGTCCGGCCTCCGAGGTCAAGAAGCCGTCCGATGCGGACGTCCGCTCCCTGTACGTCACGCGGGTCGGGGTCGCGCGGATCGACTCGGTGCTCTTCAAGACCAAGGCCGAGGCGGACGCGTTCTCCGCCGCCGTCAAGGGAGGGCGCGCGTTCGCCGATGCGGCGCGCGCGGCGCAGGGCTCCGGCGCGACCTGGCAGCCGAACGAGACGATCAAGCTGGCCGAGGCGCAGACCGAGGTCGCGGGTGCGATCGCGGTCCTCCATCCAGGCGAGACAAGCAAAGCCCTCCAGGTACAGGACGGATGGACGGTGGTCACCCCGCACGAGGTGACGGTCCCCGACGATCCCGTCGCGCGGAAGGAATCCGAGGATCAGGCCCTCGACTACGCGCGACTGCAAGCGGTGGGCGCCTACACGCGCGACCTCCGGAAGCGCTACGCGAAGGTGGACGAGGCGCTCCTGGCGAGCCTCGACTTCGAGGCGAAGGAGCCCGGCTTCGCGCGGCTCAAGACGGACGAGCGCGTGGTCGCTAGGGTCACCGGCCAGCCGCCGATCACGGTCGCCGAGATCGCCAAGGCCGTGGAGGCGAATTTCTTCCACGGGCTCGAAGGCGCAATCGCGAAACACCAGGTCAACCCGCGCAAGCCCGTCGCCTTCGACGAGATCCTGGTCCGGCGTCTGACCGTCGCGGAGGCGACGCGTCTCGGCATCGAGTCCTCGGCCGACTACCGGGAGCGAAAGGAGCAGTTCGAGGATGGGGCGCTGTTCGACGCGTTCGTGAAGCGCGTCATCGTTCCCGACGTCCGGGTCGCCCCCGCCGAGGCGCGCGCGTACTACGACGCCCACGCGGACAGCTACGCGACCCCCGCGATGCTCCGCCTCGATTCCATCGCGTTCGGGAAGCGATCCGACGCGGAGGTCGCCCTCAAGAAGGTCCGCGACGGCGCCGATTTCGGCTGGCTCAAGCAGAATGCGGCTGGCCGGACCGACGCGAGCGACGTCATGAATCTTAACGGCGGAGTCTACTCGGTCAACGGCGTCGATCCCGGAATGAACAAGGCGCTCGCCAATCCCAAGGACGGGGATGCCCGTCTCTTCTCGGCGGACGACGGGACGAGCTACGTGATCCTGGTGCGGGAGGTGTTCCCGCCGAAGATCAAGCCTTTCGAGGAGGCGCAGGAGAACGCCACGCGTCAGGTCCTGAACGAGAAGCTCAAGAAGTCCCTGGACGACTGGACGAAGAAGCTGAGATCGGCGTACGAAGTGAAGACGTTCGTGACCCCCGCGCAGCTCGAAGCGCTCGTCAAAAGGGAATTCGGAGTCAAAGCCTGACATGATGCCGGTGCCGAAATGAGCCTGCGTGGGTGGGGATTCCGGTCTTGGGGGGCGAGCGCTGCTGCGGCGCTCGCGGTCGCCGTCCTGCAGGCCCCGATCCTCGGGGCGGAGACCCGGAAGTTCCAGTCCAAGTCGTGCATCGACTGCCACGGCGCTTTCGTCCAGAAGCTGGCTCCGCTCAAGGTCTTGCACCCCGGCGTGAAGGAGGGGAATTGCGAGAGCTGCCACCTCCGGCACGGCATCGTGCCCAAGCTTCTCTTGAAACAGGAAGGCAACGCGCTCTGTCTGAGCTGCCACGCGAAAGAGACGATCGGGCTCGACAAGGCCAACGTGCACTCGGCGCTCAAGACGGGGAAGTGCGTCCAGTGTCACGACCCGCACGGCTCGAGCGCCCCCCACCTTCTCGCCGGTGAGGGGGCGGGCGCCTGCACGTCCTGCCACGACCGCAAAGCGTTCGAGCGGCCGGTCGTGCACGCCGTGCTCAAGACGGAGGGCTGCCGGGCTTGCCACCTCGCGCACAGCTCGTCGGAGGCGAACCTGCTCGTCAAGGCGGAGGTCCCGCTCTGCCTGTCGTGCCACGATCCGGGCAAGCCGGCGTTCAAGACCGCGCACGGCGGGTACCCCGTCGAGAAAGCCTCGTGCGTGGGCTGCCACGATCCCCATTCCGCCGAGCAGCCCAAGCTGCTCAAGGCGAGCGCTCACGCCCCTACCGCGGGCGGGAGCTGCGACGCATGCCACTCCGGGGCCACGTCGGCGAAGCCCTTCGGTCTCAAGGCCGAGGGCGCGGCGCTGTGCACCTCGTGCCACGACGCCGCGCAGCTCAAGGCGGGCGGGACCGTCGTCCACGCCCCGTTCGACTCCGGGGACTGCACGTCGTGCCACGATCCGCACGCCTCGGCCCAACCCAAGCTGCTCGCCCGGAAGGGCAATGAGCTCTGTACGAGCTGTCACACCGATCAGGGCGTCACGCCCGCGTTCCCGCATCCGGCGGTCGACAACGGCTGCGTGACCTGCCACGCGCCGCACGCGGCCAAGAACGCGAAGCTCCTCGAGAAGCCGGGCTCGGAGCTGTGCGCCGACTGCCACGGTGAGATCGTCGCCGCCAAGCCGAAGGTCCCGCATGCCCCGTTCGACGCCGGCGAGTGCGTCGCCTGCCACGATCCCCATGGGTCCTCGACGAAGGGGATCCTCAAGAACCGCCAGGACCAGGTCTGCTTCACGTGCCATTCGGATCAGGAGCAGGAGTTCAAGCAGGCGACCGTCCACGCTCCGGTGCTGGCGGGAAGCTGCTCCGGCTGCCACCAGCCTCACGGCGGCACGGAGCCGAAGCTGCTCAAGGCCTCTGGGGCGGCGCTGTGCGCGAGCTGCCACGAAGACCTGATCAAGGAGGAACCCGGCGGGTCGAACCATCCGCCCTTCGCGTCCGGCGACTGCCTCACGTGTCACGTTCCGCATGCGTCGTCCGCGCCGCGCCTGATCGGCCAACGGACCGCGGACCTCTGCTACACCTGCCACTCGGACGTGCAGGACGCGTTGAAGGCGGGGAAGGTCCGGCATGCCTCGGTCGAGGCGGGCGAGTGCACGAAGTGTCACAGCCCGCACAAGTCGAAGCTTCCGAAGTTGCTGCTGGCTCCGGCACCCGATCTGTGCGTCACCTGCCACGCCGCGATCAAGACGAAGCTCGCCTCGGAACAGGTGCACCCTCCGGCTGCCCGCGACTGCCTCCGGTGTCACGCTCCCCATCAGTCCGCGGAGCCCTCGCTGCTCGTCTCGTCTCAGGGATCGCTGTGCGCCGGGTGTCACGACGTCCGGTCCGAGCCGTTTTCGAAGGCGCACCTCGGCATTGACCCATCCGTGATGAACTGCGTCAGCTGCCACGAGCCTCACGCGTCGAAGGACCCGAAGCTCTTCAAGCCCCAGGTGCACGCGCCGTTCGAGTCCGGCGCCTGCGAGGAGTGTCATGTCGTTCCGTCGAAGTGACGGCCTCCTCGCCCGGCTCGCGGGAAGCGCCATGGCCTCGGTTTTGCTCGCGGGGCCGGTCGGTGCCGCGCCTCCGTCCGCGCGCCCGGCCGCCGAGGCGGACGACGCGAAGTTCAAGCTCAAGCCCGGAGCCCACGGCAAGGTCTGTCTCGGCTGCCATTCCGATTTCGAGGACAAGCTGAAGCTGCCCGCGATCCACACGCCCGTCAAGGCGGGCGCGTGCGTGGATTGCCACAGCCCGCACGCCTCCGACCACGGGAAGATGCTCGCGAAGCCCCCCGAGGCGATCTGCGTGTCGTGCCACGCCACGATCGTCCCGGCCGAGGCGAAGAGTGTGCACGCGGCGCTGCGGAAGGGGGGATGCGTCGCTTGCCACGACCCGCACGCCTCGCCGAACAAGAACCAGCTCCTCAAGCCGGTCGGCGAGCTGTGCGTCGGTTGCCATCAGGACATCGGGGCTCAGATCGCGAAGGTCAAGTTCCACCACCCGCCGGTGAGCACCGGCTGCGTCACCTGCCACGACCCGCATGCGTCGGCGAAGTCGGAGACGCTTCTGGTGCGCGACCAGGGGTCGCTCTGCGCGTCCTGTCACAAGCCGGACCAGCCGGCGATGACCAAGGCCCACATGGGCTATCCCGTGTCGAAGGGGCGGTGCACGTCGTGCCACGACCCCCACGGCTCCGACGCTCAGGCGATGCTCTGGCCGAGCGTGCACAAGCCGGTCGCGACCCGCTCGTGCGGCCAGTGCCACAACGACCCGGGGTCCGCGAACGCCCTGAAGACCAAGCGCCAGGGGATCGACGTCTGCCGCGGCTGCCATGGCGAGGTCGTGGGCGACGCGATGAACGCAAAGCGCCTCCACTGGCCGGTGGCGGACAAGATCGCGTGCCTGAACTGCCACGGTCCGCACGCGACCAAGGCGCCGAAGCTCGTGCGCGGGCCGCTGACATCCGTGTGCGGAAACTGCCACGCCGACACGATCCGGCGTCAGGAGCGCTCGGAAACCAAGCACCCGCCGGTCGAGTCGGGAGACTGCACGAGCTGTCACGCGCCCCACGGATCGGACAACCCGTTCCTGCTCGCCGCCCCCGACGAGCTTCAGCTGTGCGGGACCTGTCACGACTGGCAGAACCACACCGGGCACCCGATCGGTCCGAAGGCGGTGGACCCCCGCAACAAGAACCTCACCGTGAGCTGCGAGAGCTGCCATCGCGCCCACGGCACGGAGTTCAAGCACTTCGCGCATCTGGACACGAAGGGGGACCTCTGTGTCCAGTGCCACGAAAGGTTCCGGAGGTAACCCATGGCCCGAACCGCCGGAGCCGGACTGACGATGCTCGCCGTGCTGCTCGGCGCGCCCGCCGCGAGCGCGGAGGGAGTCAAGCTGCGGCCGGGACCGGGAATCTACGCCGACGCGAAGAACGCCCCCCTCAGCCTGCCGGAGGGCGTCGCGTGCGCCGCGACGTCGCTCGTCGTCGCCGACACCGGACACGGCCGCTTCGTCATATACGAGCTGGCCGATCGCCTCGCCACGCCGAAGACCGACTTTCAGGTGCCCGAGGTTCCCTACCCGATCCGCGTCCGCCTCGACGCGCACGGCGAGATCCTCGCCCTGGATGGAAAATCGCGGCGCATCGCAAGGCTCACCGCCGCCGGCGCGTTCCAGGGATTCGTCGGCGTGGCCGACGCGCCCGAACCCGTGATCCGGAGCTTCGCCGTCGGCGCCGACGGCCGCCTCTACGTCCTCGACATCGCCGGGGAGCGGGTGCTCGTGACGGACCCGGCCGGGAAGGTCGAGCGCCGGGTCGCCCTTCCCGCGGACTGCCGGTTCCCCTCGGACGTGACGGTCGATGCCCAGGGGCGCCTCTACGTGCTCGACAGCGTCGGTGCGCGGATCTTCGCCGCGGCCGCCGGCAAGGCGGAATTCGTCGCGATCGGAGCGAGCCTGAAGGATGATCTCGCGTTCGCGACAAGCCTCGGCCTCGACTCCGCGGGGCACCTCGTCGTGATCGACCAGACGGGCGGCGGGATCGTGTTCCTGTCGACGGACGGCTCCTTCCGCGGGCGGCAGTCGGGGATGGGCTGGACCGACGGGCTGTTGCGCTGGCCGTCCTCGGTGTGCAGCGACGGCCGTGGCGGGCTGTACGTCGCGGATCGCGAGAACGACCGCATCGCGGTTTTCACCGAGGTGCCCTGAATTCTCCCCGGCGTTGCTCCGGCCCCACGGGTCCGCTCATCGCGGAGCCTCACCCGCCTCCGCGGTCGCGAGCAGACGCTGCAGCTCGACGTCGCCCGGCGAGAAACGGGCCGCGGCGGTCAGCTCCACGACCGCCTCCTGTTTTCGGCCGCGGCGCAGAAGGGCGATGCCGAGCGGCCGGTGCGCCTTCTCGTACGACGGATCGCGGCGCAGCACCTCTTGCAGGCGCTCGATCGCTTCCTCGTTTGCGCCCTCGAGCAGGAGGGCGTAGCCGAGGTCGAAGATCGCGCCGACGTATCCGGGATCGAGCCGCACCGCTTCCCGGAATTCGGCGATCGCGCCGTCCATGTCGCCGCCGAGCGCCAGACCGCTCCCGAGGTTGTTGTGCGCCTTGACGTTGTTCGGGTCGTAGCGGATCGCCTCGCGGAATTGCGCGATCGCCTCGTCGCGGCGGCCGAGCTTGATGAACGCTTCGCCCAGGTTGTTGTGCGCGCCCGCGTGGGAGGGCTCGATCGCGAGCGCGCGCTCGTACTCCTCCACCGCCCGGCCGGGCCGTCCGGTCTTGGCATAGGCGTTCGCGAGGTTGAACCGTGCGGTCATGCTGTCCGGGCGAATCATCGCCCACTGCGTGTAGAACGCCACCTCGTCGAAGTAGGGCGCGCGAGAGCGGGAGAGCGCGCCGAGAGCGAGGGCGAGGAGGGCCGCGGCCACGAGGACCGTTCGCTCTCGCGCCGCCCGTCGCGCGATCTCCGAGGCGAGCGCGGCGCCCGCCAGCACGAGCCCGAGGACCGCCGGGGCGACGTACCGCTCGTCGAACAGCGTCTCCTGCCGCACGAGATTCGCGGTGGGAAGCTGCACGACGACGAACCAGCCGATTCCGAAGACGAGCACGGATCGGACGCCGCGTCCGGACCGCCATGCCGTCAGTGCCGCCAGCGCGAGCACGAGCCCGACGACCACGAGCTTCGAGGGCGACAGCCACGCCGCGACCGGCGGCTCGTAGAGCAGCGCGCGGAACGGCGTCAGCGTGACCTCGAGCGCGTAGACGTACGTCAGGGGGACGTACCCCGGCGTTCCCGTCGACATCTGTCCGCCGGGAAGCACCACGGCGCGGACCGCGGCGTAAGCGGCGAGGACGACGAGGAACGGTGCGGCGCGCGTGGCGAGGGCCGTCGCGCTCCGTCGCGGCGCTCCGGCAGGCCGGCTCAGCCCGGCCGCTTCGGCCAGCGCGATGACCCCCGGCGTCACGATCGCCGCTTCCTTGCACAGCAGCCCGGCCGCGAAGACCGCAGCGCTCGCGATCGCGGCCCCCACGGTCCCTCGCAGATAGATCCAGACGGCGGCGACCATGCTCGACGTCGCCAGCAGCGTGTCGCGACCGGAGACGGGATGGACACACGACGAGACGACCGGGTGGAGGATGAAGATCGCCGCCCCGGCCGCCGCCATCCCAGGGGCGAGCCCGAAGCAGGGTCTTCGGAACAGCCCGTAGGTCAGCACCGCCAGCGCTCCGGCGAGCGCCACGTTGGCCGCGTGGAACGGCCGGGGGTCGTCCCCCCACACGCGGCGCTGGACGAGGAAGCTCGCGGAGGTCACCGGCCGGTAGTAGGGGAGGCCTTCGTAATACGGTCGAGCGAAAAGCTTCGCGATGTCCGCGGCCGAGCGGGGGACTGCCGGCTTGAGGATCAGGAGGAAGTCGTCGTAGAGAAATCCGTTCCGCAGCGCCGGGAGGTACGCTGCGAGGACGAGCACGAGCAGCAGGGTCGCCGCCGCGACGGTCTTCCGGTTCGGGGTCGCGGCCTCTTCCAACGTGAGCATCCGAGCGAGGTCCGAGCGCCGGTGCGCGGGCCGCGATGATATCGCAGCGCTCCCTCCGCAGCTTCGTCGAAACCGGTTGACGCCCCCGGAAAGAGACGGTAATGAGTCCGCGAATAGCGTCACGGCACGTGTGTTCGAGGTGCTTCCTGCGTCCGGTCGCCCGGCTCGCGATGATCTTGACCTTCGGGATGGGATCCGCCGTCCTTGCGGGGAGCCTCGCGCCGCAGCCCGTTTCGTTCTCGGGCGCCGCCGGCGTTCCCCAGGGGGAGGTGCGCTCGTGGGACTCGGCTCCGGTGGACGTCCCGCGCCTGCTCGCCGAGGATGCGGCCAACGCGAAGATCCCCGGGATTCCGCTCCGGATCGGTTTTCCGATGGCGGTCGATCTCGAGCCGGCGAACAGCGGAACGTGGGAGACCCTCCCGGGCGGCGACCGCCTATGGCGCCTCCGCGTGGTCTCCCGCGGCGCGCGGTGGATCGAGCTGGGGTTCGATGCGTTCCGCCTGCGGGCGGGGGCGGCGATGTGGGTCTACGACGCCGGCCACCGCACGGTGGTCGGGCCGTACACCTCCGCGGACGTCCGCGATCACGGCGAGCTGTGGCCCCCGCCGATCGAGGGGAGCGAGACGGTCGTCGAGCTCTTGTGGCCGCGGACGCTCGCGGGCCAGACGCCGCGCCTCCACATCGGGACGGTGTCCCACGGGTACAAGGCTTTCGGGTCGATCGGCCGCGACCTCCTCCCGGGCGCCGGTGATCTCTCGGCGAACGCATCGGGGTCGTGCAACATCGACATCAACTGCCCGCTCGGCGCGAACTGGCAGGACCAGAAGCGCGGTGTCGTCATCCTGATGTCGGGCGGATCGTCGTTTTGCTCGGGGTCGATGATCAACGACACCGCGAACGACTGCAAGGCGTACGTCCTCACGTCGTGGCATTGCGGCGCCGGGGCGAGCACGCAGTTCGGCTTCAACTACGAGCGGTCCGCCTGCGGCAGCGGAGACCCGCCGGGGCCGACGACCTACATGGTCTCGGGCGCGACCGTCCGCGGCAGTTACTCGACGAGCGACTTCACGCTCCTCGAGATGAGCGCGCTCCCGCCCGACTCGTACAACTTCTACCTGAGCGGCTGGAGCCACGACCCCAACCCGGCCACGATGACCTGGGTGATCCATCACCCGAGCGGGGACTTCAAGAAGATCAGCCACGACAACGACCCGCCGGTTGATGGAATCAACTGGGGCCCGAGCCACTGGCGGATCAACCAGTATGAGCAGGGGACGACCGAGCCCGGCTCGTCCGGCGGGCCGCTGTTCGACCAGAACCATCGGATCGTCGGCCAGCTCCACAGCGGCACCGCCTCGTGCACGAGCCTCACGTGGGACGAGTACGGCAAGGTGGCCGTGTCCTGGAGCGGCGGCGGGACGGCCGCCTCGCGCCTGTCCGATTGGCTCGATCCGGGAAACACCGGGGCGACGGTGTGGGATGGCCTCGACGGGTCGGTCTGCTACTTCCAGCCCGCGGGAACCATCACGCTCAACCGCAGCACCTACTCGTGCTCCGATTCGATGACGATCCACCTGCGCGACGACAACCTGAGGGGGAACCCGACCCAGACCGTCAACGCGAAGTCGACGAGCGAGCCGGCGGGCGAGACGGTCACGCTGAGCGCGGTCGCGCCCGGCTCCGGCGATTTCCAGGGGAATTTCCCCACGACCGGCGGGGCCGCCGTCACGGGGGACTCCCAGCTCTCGGTCGCCAACGGCGACACGATCACGGTCACCTACATCGACGCGGACGACGGCGCCGGCGGGACGAACGTTCCGCGGACAGCCACCGCGACCGCCGACTGCCTGGCGCCGATCATCTCGGGCGTCGGCTCGACCGACGTCACCGGGAGCTCGGCGCGGATCACCTGGACCACGAACGAGGCGGCCGACAGCCGCGTCCGGTACGGAACGGCCCCGCCGCCCGGCTCGAGCACGTACGCGGCCCCGCTCGTCACCGCGCACTCGGTGACCCTCACCGGCCTCGCCGAGTGCACGCACCACATCTACTCGGTCGAGTCGGCCGATGCGGCGACGAACCTCGCGACCGACAACGCGGGGGGCGCGTACTACGGCTTCGACACGCTCAGGAACACCAATCCCGCCTTCGCGGGTCCCGGCGGCCTCGCGATTCCCGACAACAACGCGAACGGGGTGACGAGCACGATCTCCGTGTCCGATACACAGACCGTCGTCGACGTCAACGTGACGGTCAACATCACGCACCCCTACGACGCCGACCTCGAGATCAGCCTCATCGCGCCCAACGGCACGAGCGTCCCGCTCGCGACCCGGCGCGGGTCTTCGGGCCAGAACTTCGTCGGGACGACCTTCGACGATTCCGCCGCGACCGCGATCTCGGCGGGGTCGGCACCCTTCACGGGATCGTTCCGCCCCGAAAGCCCGCTCGCGGCGGCCACGGGCATCAGCGCCCAGGGGAACTGGCAGCTGAAGGTCGCGGACCGCGAGGCGGAGGACATCGGGACGCTCGATGGCTGGACGCTTTCGCTCCTCTACCCCGGGGAGCCCTGCGGGCCCCACGCCAAGTACGAGACCCACACCCTCGTGCAGGACGCCTGTGCCACGGGCGGCCCGGGAAACGGGGACACCTACTGGGATCCGGGGGAGACCGCGCAGTTCTCGGTCACGCTCGAGAACGACGGCACGGTCGCCCTGACCGGGGTCTCGGCGACCCTCGTGCCGACGACGCCCGGCGTGACGATGATCACGGCGACCGCGACGTATCCGAGCATCGCGACCGGTGCGACCGCCGTCTCGAACGCGCCGCACTTCAAGGCGTCGCTCCCGACCTCGCTCGCCTGCGGCTCCTCGATCGGCTTCAACGTGGTCGTCAGCTCAGACCAGGGCTCATGGACCACGCCGATGACGCAGACGATCGGGCACGTGCTCCCCGGCGGCGGCACGCCGATCAACGAAGCCTTCACCTCCGGCATCCCCGGCACCTGGTCGGTGATCGACGGCGGCAGCGGCGGCGGCCCGGCATCGACCTGGACCACGGCCAACCCGGGGTCGCGCACGTTCACGGCGCCGCTCGTCAACCCGGTGGCGATCGTCGACAGCGACTTCGCAGGCGCCGGAGCCACGCAGGACGAGCAGCTGATCACCCCGGCAACCGACCTCTCCTCGGCGACGGGTGTGACGCTCGACTTCGACCAGTACTTCCGCTGGTACAGCGGCGGCGGGAACGAGATCGGCGACGTCGACGTCCGCTCGACGCTCACGGGGAACGCCTGGGTGAACGTCTTCCGCAACCAGGGCGCCTCGAGCAACAACCCCGACCACCGGACGCTCACGATCACCCCGCAGGCCGCCGGGGCCGCGAACGTCCAGATCCGTTTCCACTACTACCAGGGGAGCGACGACTGGTACTGGCAAGTCGACAACGTCAAGCTCACCGACACGGCTCCGACCGGATGTTCGATGAACGTCTGCGCGGGGCCGCCGGCGCCGCCTCCGGTCCCCGACGGCAGCTTCGGGCAGCCCGCAAGGGCCTCGCGCGCCGCGTCCGACGGGTCGTCGATCAACCTCACGTGGGACACCACGACCTGCGTCGCCGGCGATTATCACGTGCTCTACGGACCGCTCTCGGGACTTCCGACCACGACGGTCTCCGGGAGCGTGTGCGACCTCGGAACCTCCGGCGCCTACAGCTGGACTCACGTTCCGGCCGGCAACCTCTGGTTCGTCATCGTCTCCGACGACAACGTGTCGATCGAGGGGAGCTGGGGAACCGCGACCTCCGGGCCGATGGGGGGGACGACGGTCTCCGGGATGTGCGG
>DATKHQ010000062.1:0-4097 GCA_035510175.1 Candidatus Sulfotelmatobacter sp.
CCGCCCGCCTGACGCTCGGTCTCGTGGAGGATCGCGTCGGCGATCTCGGGATCGGTCTCCCGCAGCGACCGGTTCATCGGATTCATGTCGTCTCCTCGCGGCGAAGCTGCTCGGCGCTCGGGATCGGCACGGCGCCGATCTGCAAGAGCCGCGCGTGCTCGGCCAGGGCAAAGGCGTCGGTCATGGCCGCCAGGTGATCGGCCAGGAGCCGTGCGAACAGCGGATTCTCGCGATACGCCCTGGCTTCCCGCTCCCGTGCCTCGCGGGGCAGGTCTCTAAAGTATCGCACGCCGGCCGTTTCCTTCATGCGCAGGAGGACGTGGTCGTCGAGGAGCGACGGGTCGGCGAAGTACGCGGCGAAGAGGCCGGTGACGGCCCGGCGCCCGCGCGCTTCGACCCGGTCGGCCTCGCTTCCGCGGTGCACCCGCGCCTCGAGGAATCCCTCGAGGCCGTTGACGAGCGGCTCGCCCCCGCGGTTCCAGGCGATCTCGGCGCCGGTGACCGCCTCGTCGCGGAGCCTGAGGAACGCCTCCGCCGAGTCGATGGCGTGCTCCGACTGGAAGCGCGCGAGGCGCCCCTTGCTCCCGAGAATGGCGCCCGTGACGAGCAGGTGCGTCAGACCGCGATGGATCGCGTTGGCCTTCACGAAGCGTCCGCCGCGCTGCGGGTACCGTCCGCCGAGCTTGCCGCGCAGCTCGGCCACCGCGCGCAGCCGCTCGACCTCGCCGATCTCGATCGCCCCCGCCTGCACCGCGTCGTCGAGGTCGTGAAGGACCCCCGCGAGGCGCGCCGCCGCGGCGACCACTTGCGCCTCGAACGGCGGTGCCAGCCCCGGGCGCAGCCCCTCCGGAATCTCCTCCGGCACGCGGGACGAGGGGGCGGCCTTGACGATCCCCTCGCGCGTCGCGTCGCAGAGGTTGAGGCCGGGATGCGCGTAGCGCTTCTCCAGCCGGTCCACGATGCGCAGCCCCTGCCAGCTCTTCGCGAACCCGCCGAGGTCCCCGAGGCCGGGGCCGCCGCGGCCGTCGAGGCGCCCCGAGAGGAGGTCGTCGAGCGCGCGCCCTCCGGTCGGGCCGAACGGCGGCTGCCCGAGATCGTGCGCCAACGCCGTCGCCTCGATCAGGTCCTCGTTGAGGCGCAAAGCGCGTCCGATCGTCCGCGCGACCTGCGCGACCTCGAGCGTGTGGGTCAGCCGGTTGCGCCGGTGGTCCTCGTACGCCGGGAGGATCCCGTCGACCGCTTTCTGGCGGAGACGCCGGAACGCGCGGGAGTATACGACCCGGTCGCGGTCGCGCTGGTAGGCCGTCCGGTAGTCGATGGCGCGCCCCTCGTCCTCCGCCGGGAGGCGGCGGACCGCGTCGGCCGATCGGAGCGCGTACGGGGCAAGGCGCGCGTCCTCCTCCCTCTCGAGAGTTTTTCGTATCGACTCGGCCATTGCCGGCGGATGCTACACCCGCTTGAAACCTGGCCAAACCGGGCCTAAGTTGTCCTGCGAGCCGACCTCTTGGAGGAACCCCGGTGGGCATCTCGATCGACATGAATTCCTGCGAACAGACCGGCGCGTGCGCGATCGTCTGCCCCGAGGACGTGATCGAGATCCAGGACATGAAGCCGGTGATCGTGAACAACAAGGCCTGCACCAACTGCTGGAAGTGCGCGGAGAACTGTCCGTCGGGAGCGATCGACGTCGACTGACACCGAACACCCGAAACGCGCTACTGTTCCCGTGGCGTGATCCTTTCATCCCTCAACGATCTCGACCCTCTGGCTGCCGCCCTCGCCGACCGGGCGTGCGCGCGCGGCGCCTACCTGATCTGGCGCGCCCAGGCTCGGAGGATCTCGCGGGTCCTGGTGAAATCCGGCCGGGTCGAGGACGTCGCGACCTCGAGCGGCTCGGGGCACGGGATCCAGATCGTCACCGGGGACGCCCGCACTGCGCTCGCGAGCCGCGACGACTTCCGCCCCGAGGAGGCGCTCGCCCTCCTCGATCACGCGGTCGACGCCGCCACCGCGGCGAGCGCCCTCGGCGTCGGCCCCGCGACGCTCGCGGCGCTGGCGCCGACCCGGGCCCGCGCGGTGCCGGAAGGGCTCGACGCGTTCGAGCGGGTCGACCTGTCCGCCGCGTCCGCCCGCCTGATCGAGATCGAGCGCGAAGTCGCGAGCACGGCCCCCGGGGCGACTCTCACCCTTTCGTTCTCGACGGACCTGGACGCCTGGCGCGTCACCCGGTCGGACGGGACCGACGTGATCTGGGCGATGCCGCGCTGCGTGTTGCGCCTTTCGGCCGCCTCGTCGGGCGACTCCCGGCACACGGTCGGCGCCGCGGTGTCGTCCCCGAGCCCGGCGCTGATGGACGACGCCGGCACGATGGCGACCTTCTTCGAGCGCGCGCGCGAAGCGGCGCGCCTGGCGGCGGCACTGCCGGGGGCCCCCGCGCACCCGTCGGGATCGTTCCCGCTCGTCATCGACTACGCGCTCGCCAAGGGGCTCGCGCACGAGGCGTTCGGCCATGCCTCGGAGGCGGACGGGTTCCGCTCGTCGATCCTCGCGCGCGAAGGACGGTTCCGCGCCGGAGACGTGGTCGGAGCGGCGCACGTCTCGATCGTGGACGAGCCGGTGGCGGCGGATCACGCGTGGCAGCCGTTCTCCTCGACCGGCATCAAGCGCGAGCGCGCGACGATCGTCGATCACGGCCGCCTGAAGGATGCGTTGACCGACGCATGGTCCGCCGGGCCCGCGGGGGCGCGCCTGACGGGCGCCGACCGCGCGGAGTCGTTCCGCTCCGCCCCGCTCCCGCGGATGACGAACATCCGCATCGAGCTCGATGCTCCGCTCCCGGCTCCCGGCTCGTTCGAGGAGTACGACCCGCTGCGGGTCCGCGACCTGCTCGCTGACGCCGGCGTGCTCGCGCGGCATCCCGGGATCGTCTACCTGTCCGGATACAGCGGCGGACAGGTCAATCCGACCTCGGGGGACTTCGTCTTCAACTGCAAGGCGATCTACACGTTCACGCGCTCGGGAGCGATGCTGCACCGGCCGGCGATCTTCTCGGGCTCGATGTTCGGGGCGCTCCACGCGATCCGCGAGGGGTTCGGGCCGCTCCTCCTCGATGCGATCGGCACTTGCGGGAAGTGGGGGCAGAGCGTCCCGTCGTCGGGCGGAAGTCACTACTTCGTCGTGCTCGATCCGACGCCCCAGGTCCGGCTCGGGGGGCGGTGACGTGGATCTCGCCCCTCTGCTCGCCGCGATCCGGCAGGCGCGGGTCGACAACCGGTCGATCGCGGCCTGGAGTCTCTACGCCGCCGAGTCCCGCCGCGTCAGCCTCGGAACGAAGGACCGCGAAACCGGAAACCCGCACGCGCCCCTCGCCCTCGCGGAGGGTCTCGTCGTCCGCGCGAAGCTCGTCTGGGACGACGGCAAGGTCAGCCGAGGCGCCTACGAGCGGCGCCAGGTCGAGATCGAGCCCGGCCTCGCCATCGCCGCCGCCCGTGCCTCGGCGTTCGACGACCCCGACGGCGGCGACGTCGCCGCCCCGGCGACGTTCCCCGAGGTCCCGGTCCACGATGCCCGGGCCGCCGCGATCGCGGCCGGGGCGGTCGAGCCGCTCGTCCCTCGCCTGTCCGCGATCCGCGAGCAGGTCGCCTATCGCGGCGTCCGCACGTGGAGCGGCTCCCTCTACTCTTCCGAGGGCACCTCGCGCGTGGTCACCTCCGCGGGGCTCGACGTCTCCGGAACCGGCACCGCCGCGGGCTGGAGCGCGACGCTCGACGGAGAGATCGGGGCGGGCTGGTCGGCCCGCGCGCTCGATGCGGAGCCGGAGTTCGACGAGCGGCTGCAGCGGCTCATCACGACCGTGCTGTCGCTTCGCGAGCCCGCGAAGGCCCGCCCCGGAGGGACTCTTCCGGTCCTCCTCCACCCCGACGTCGTCGAGGAGTACGTGCTGGCCGTGCTGCTCCACAACCTCGACGGCACCGCGGTCGCCCACGGCACCGGCGCCTTCGTCCGCGACCAGTTCGGGTCGGGCTCCCCGGTGTTGCGCGAGGACCTCTCGCTCCGCCACGACCCCCTGGTGCCGATGGCCGGCGGCGCGTATCGCT
>DATKHQ010000063.1:0-1658 GCA_035510175.1 Candidatus Sulfotelmatobacter sp.
CGATCGAGCAGGTGGCCTCCCTCCGCCTCGTTCCAAATCTGCACGTCTGGCGCCCGGCCGACGGGGTCGAGACGGCGCTCGCGTGGGGCATGGCGCTCGAGCGCGGCGACGGGCCGTCCGCGATCGTGCTCACGCGGCAGAAGCTCCCGGCGATCGCGCGCCCCTCCGGGGCCGGCGAAGCGGAGATGCGCCGCGGAGGGTATCGCGTCGCGGGCACGGGGCGCCCGGACGCGGTCGTCGCCGCGACCGGGTCGGAGCTGTCGCTCGCCGTGGGGGCGCGCGAGGCGCTCGCCGCCAAGGGTGTCGAGCTCCACGTGGTCTCGATCCCGTGCGCGGAGATCTTCACCCCCCAGGACGGCGCGTACCGGGACGCGCTGTTTCCGCCGGGCGTTCCGGTCGCGACCATCGAGGCCGGCCGCACCACGCCGTGGCGGGCGCTCGCCGGGCCGAAGGGCCTGTGCCTCGGGATCGACCACTACGGCGCGTCGGCCCCGGGCGGCGTCCTCGGCGAGAAGTTCGGCTTCACCGTCGAGGCCGTGACGCGCGCCATCGAGGAGTGGCTGCCGGCGCGGCGTGGATAGCACGCATCCGGTAGCATTCCCGCTCGTGACCTCGGCTCATCTTCGAAGCCAGACACCGGAATCGTTGTCGGCGCTCTGGCCCGACCTGCCGATTCCCGCCCCGATCGCCCGGCGCCTGATCTGCCGCTTGATCGGAGCCGGGTGCGACGACCTCGACGGAGTGCGCGGCGTGTCGCGCGCGCTGGCAACCGAGATCCTCGCGCGCGGGCGGACGAGCCGGCTGGCGCTCATAGACAAGCGCGTGAGCGCCCGCGACGGGTTCGTGAAGTACCTGTTCCGGGCCCCCGACGGCGCGCTCGTCGAGACCGTCCGCATCCCGCTCGAGAGGCCCCGCTGGAGCGTCTGCGTGTCCTCGCAGGCCGGGTGCGCGCTCGGCTGCGCGTTCTGCGAGACCGGCCGGCTCGGCCTCAGACGGAATCTCGAGCCGTGGGAGATCGTCGACCAGGTGCTCGCTGTGCGGCAGGACGCCCCCGAGCGCCCGGTGACCGGCGTCGTCTTCCAGGGGCAGGGGGAGCCGCTCCAGAACTACGACGCCGTGATGCGGTCCGCCGCCATTCTCCGCGACCCGAACGGCGGTCGGATCCGGGGCGAGTCGATCACGATCTCGACGGTCGGGCTCCTGCCCGCAATCGAGCGGCTCGCGGACGAAGGTCACGTGTACCGGCTGATCCTCTCTCTCACGTCCGCGATTCCGGAGAAGCGCGAGGCGCTGATCCCGCTGGCCCGCGTGTATCGCCAGGACGCGCTGATGCGGGCGATGAAGCGGCTCGCCGAGCGCCGCGGCGGCGTGCTGCACCTCGCCTGGGTCCTCATCGCCGGGTTCAACACCGGCCGCGACGAGGCCGTAGCGCTCGCGCGACTTCTCGACGGATCCGCCGCGCGCGTTCACGTGATCGACGTCAACGATTCCACGGGGCGCCACATCCCGCCCGGCGACGAGGAGCGAGGCCGGTTCCTCGCGGCGTTGAAGGAATACCGCATCCCGTTCGTGCGCCGGTATTCCGGCGGGTCGGAGATCCACGCGGCCTGCGGGATGCTGGCGTCCACCGCCCTCGGCGGAACGCCCGCGTGACGGCC
>DATKHQ010000064.1:0-3603 GCA_035510175.1 Candidatus Sulfotelmatobacter sp.
CCCCAGCCGTTTGAACTCCACCCCCGACTCGAACAGCGCGTGCGTGCCCACGACGAGCTGCGCCCGTCCGGTCGCGATGTCCTCGAGCGAGCGCCGTCTCGCCGCGGACCTTTGCGAGCCAGTGAGCACGGAGACCACGGCCGGGTACCCCGCATCCCGGAAGATCTTGAGGACGTTGCGGGCGTGCTGGTCGGCGAGGATCTCGGTCGGCGCCATGAGCGCCGCCTGGTAGCCGTTCTCGACCGCGACGAGGAGCGTCAGCAGGGCCACGATCGTCTTGCCCGATCCCACGTCTCCCTGGAGGAGCCGGTTCATCGGATGCGGCTTGCGAAGGTCCGCGCCGATCTCGCGGAGCACGCGCTGCTGGGCGGCGGTCAGCCGGAACGGCAGCAGGTGCGCGAGCTTCGCGCGGAGGGCGTCTCCGATCTCGTAGTGCGCCGTCCGCACCGTCGCCTCCGCTCCGCGCCTCCGCTCCGCGAGCGCCAGCTGGAGGACGTAGATCTCCTCGAAGGCGAGCGCGCGCTGCGCGGGCGTCGCGCGGGCCTCGAGATCGGCGATCCGGGTGGCAGGCGGCGGGAAGTGCACGTCGATGAGCGCTTCCTTCCGCGGTGGGAGGCCGTGACGCTTCAAGACCTCCGCCGGAACGATCTCGCCGAGGTCGCCGTCGGTCAGTTCCGCGAGCACCCCGGCGATCGCCGAGCGCAGGGCCTTCGATCCGAGCGGCCCGAGCTTGCGATAGACCGGGACGATGCGCCCCGTGTGGATCCGAAGATCGTCGTCGTCGGCCAGGCGCTCGTAGTCGGGATTCTCGAGGACGAGCACCCCTCCGGTCTTTCTCCCGGCCTTCCTCTCGGGCTTCGCCGCCCCGAACACCACGATCCGGGCTCCGGGAACGAAGACGCGCTGCAGGAACGGCTGGTTGAAGAAGAGTGCCGTGATCGAGCCGCTCTCGTCGGCGAGCGTCGCCCGGAAGATCGTGAAGCTTCGACGGCGCGTGCGGATCAGACGCGCCGAGACGACCTCGACCGCCAGCGTTGCGGGCGGTCCGCCGGGTTTCACCTCGGAGACGTACGCGAACGCCCGGCGGTCCTCCCAGCGGAAGGGCAGGACGTAGAGCAGGTCCTCGTACCCGGCGATCCCCTCCTCGCGGAGCGCCTCGGCGCGCTTCGGCCCGACCCCCTTGAGGTAGCGCAGGTCGGGGAGCCCGCTCACCATCCCGGCCGCTCGAAGGACTCCCGGATCGCGGCCGGGCTCGCCCCCGATCCCAGCAGCAGCATCAGCTTGATGCGCGCCTTCGGGGCCGGCAGATCCCCCGAGAAGATCGCCCCCGCCTCCGCGAGCGTGACACCGCCCCCCTCGTACCCGTACGCGGGCGCCGTGCGCCCGTGCGCGCAGCGGCTCGCGACGACCACCACGACGCCAGACCCGCTCGCCTCCCGGACTCCCTCGAGCATCGCGGGCGGCACGTTTCCGCGTCCGAGCGCCTGGAGGACGAGTCCGCGCGCCCCCGTGGCGACCGCGTGCCGCATGAGACGCGCGTCGGCGCCGGCGTAAGCGGTCACCACGTCCACGCGGGGCTCGATCCGGTCGGTGGCGATCCGCTCGCGGCGCGTCGGGGCCGCATAGAGATGCAGCCCGTCGCCCTCGAGCTCGCCGAGCGGCCCCCCGTGGCTCGAGGCAAACGCCGCGAACGATTCGGTGTGCGCCTTGACGGCCTGCCGCGCCGCGTGAAGGGTCTCGCCCATCATCACGGCGACCCCGAGGCTCCGCCCGCGCAGCGCCAGGACCGCGCGCGCGGAGGCGATCAGGTTTCCCGGCCCGTCCCAGATCCCGTCATCGGCGGTCTTCATGGCGCCGGTCAGGACGACGGGCTTGTCGGTCCCGAGCACGAGGTCGAGCAGGTACGCGGTCTCCTCGAGCGTGTCGGTCCCGTGGGTGACGACCGCCCCCGTCAGCGCCGGGTCGGCGAGGCGCGCGTCGAGATGCCGCGCGAGATCGAGCATCCGCGCGGGCGTCCAGTGGGGTCCCGGCAGCCGGTCGAAGTCCTCGGCCACGATCCGGGCGAGCGCTCCAAGCTGCGGGGCGCTCTCGAGGATCTCCCGCCCGCCGCGGGCCGGGACGGCTCCCCGGCCCGGAACGATCGTCATCGAGATCGTTCCTCCGGTGAACACCATGAGGATCGACGGCAGCTCGGCCATGGGCGGCCGGGGATTATATCCGGGTGGGAACGCTCGCCGCGGGGCCGTCGGCCGAGACGTCGCGCACGATCCCCAGGGTCAGCAGCGTGCAGACCGCCTCCGCCACCTCCGCGTCCGGATGCGGGCTCCCCTCGACGGCGTCCGCGACCGACACGCCGGACTTCGCCCGCGTGAGCAGGTCGAACTCCGCCGGGGTGAGCGGGTGCCCGTGGAGCTTCGACCGCGCGTCGGGGGAGAGCTCGAGGCGCGTGTGGAGCGGAGGCAGCAGCTCCTTCCACCGCATCCAGTGATCGAGCGAGACGAGACCGTCCATCAGCACCGCCGACGTGGACAGCGAGATCGACGACTCGGGATCGGGTCCCATCCGCGGCACGACGCGGAACGTCGCCTCGGTCCATCCGAGCAGCCGGAAGAGCGCCTTGGTGCCGCGGACCGGGCCGCAGACCGCGTCGACGATCTGCCCCGAGACGAACTCGATGCGGCCCTGGTCCTCGTCCTGGACGACGTGGACCGTCCCGTCGCGCCCGTTGATCGACAGGATCTGGAGGAGGTCGGGGATCGGCAGCTGCCGGACGGAGCCGGACAGGAGCGGCTCGCGCCCGCGCCGCGCCGATTCGAGGGCCGCCTTCCGCTCGAGGAGCCGCTCGATGCGCGCGTGGAGCTCCTCCACGGCGAAGGGCTTCGTGATGTAGTCGTCGGCGCCGAGCTGGAGGCCGCGCAGCCGGTGCGGCAGCTCGGCCTCGATCGTCAGGAAGAGGAACGGCACCGCCGCGGTCGCCGAGCGCCGTCGCACCGCCTCGAGGAATTCCCAGCCGTCCATCCCCGGCATGAGGATGTCGGAGACGATCGCGTCGGGCGTTTCGTCCTCGAGCGAGGCCAGCGCCTCGCGCGCGCTGGTCACGCAGAGCGCGTCCCACCCCTGGGGAGTGAAGAAATCGTCGATGACCTGGAGGATCAGGCGGTTGTCGTCGACCGCGAGGAGGCGCCGGCGCTCGTTCGGTCCGCGCATCGGCGTCATCGAATCTGCTCGATCAGCTCGAAGAGCGTCGGGGTCTGGTCCGGGAGGTCGTCGTGAACCCGTCCGGTGCGGACCGCCTCGAGCAGCCCGGCCACCAGCCCGGGATCGAACTGGCGTCCGGCGTTCGCCTCGATCTCCTTGACCGCCTCGGTGACACCGACCTTCCGCCGGTAGACGCGGTCGGTCGTCATCGCGTCGAATGCATCGCCGATGTGGATGATCCGTCCCTGGATCGGGATCGCCTCCCCTGCCAGGGCGTGGGGGTAGCCGGTCCCGTTCCAGTACTCGTGGTGGTGGAGGATGCCGGGAATCACGTTCTCGAGCGCCCGGATGTGCTGGAGCATCTTGGCCCCCGCGATCGGGTGCCCCTTCATGATCTCGAACTCC
>DATKHQ010000065.1:0-3205 GCA_035510175.1 Candidatus Sulfotelmatobacter sp.
ACCGGGCGAACCCGGCGCGCGCCCGCGGCGCTTCGGCACCGTCCGGATCCTCGACGAGGACGCGCGCGTAAGCTCCCGCGGCGCCGTCGAAACGCCCCGCGGCCTCGTCCAGGCGGCCGAGCGCGTAGCGCGCGCGCCCGCTCCATCCGGAACCGGCCGGCGCGGAGGCGACGGCGATCAGATCGCGCCGCGCGCGCGCCGCATCCCGCCCGGGCAGCGGTGCGGCGCGCAGCAGGGCTCCGAGATAAGTCGCCTCCTGCGCGAGCCCTTCGGGGGGACCGAGCGCGATCGCGCGGTCGAGAAGCGCTCCCGCGCGGGCGCGCTGGTCCGCGGTGACGCGCCCCAGATCCTCCGGCCACTCCGGAACGGACGCGAGCCTCGCGAGCGAGAGGAACGACGGGGCGGCCCACTCTCCAGCTGGCGCATCGGCGATCACGCGCTCGAACGCCGCCGCGGCGGACGGATCCTTGTCCGCGGCGAGGCGCAGCGCGACGCGGAAGTGCGCCTCCGCAGACGCCGGGTCGGCGGGCGGCGTCGGGGGCCCCGCGGCGGCGTGCCCTGCCGCAGCGAGCGCGGCCGCGGCACACGCGAGCGCGCGCCTCACCGGCCCTCTCGACCGAGCGAGACCCGGAACGGGGGGTTGGACCCCGGCTTCAGCGAGATGTTCTGGTCCCGCGTGGTCCCCGTGGACGCGTCGCGGACGCGAAGCGTGTAGGACCCCGGTCCGACCTTCACCGACAGCGGGGTCTCGCCGATCGGCCGGAACGGCGCTCCGCTCCGGGCGAGCTCCACGGCGGCGTCCGGCGGGAACGTCTGCACGGTCAGCGCCGCGAGCTCGGCGGGTGCGGACGGGGCCGTGGCCGAGCCGCCCGCCGGGACGTCGATCGTCGCGATCACGTCTACGAACAGCGCCTCGTTGCTCACGCGCACCTCGTGCGACCCCGCGGGAACGTCGAGCCCGGCGCTCTTCGCGGGAATCGGCTTGCCGTCGACGGCGTAGCGAACCGGGTAGCGCGAGGGCTGCCAGACGATGCGGCCGGTCGGCAGAGGAGCGAGCGCCAAGGCCGTGATCGCGTTCCGGGCGGCGAGCGGCGTCGCGCCGGGCGGCACGACCGCCCGCGCGGGCTGATAACCTTCGGCGCGAAGCTCGACGGTGTTCTCGCGGCAGAGGTCGAGCTCGAGCGCGGCGGGGGTCTTTCGCGAGGCCGCGCCGTTGAGAGAGACGGTCGCAGCGATCGTGCCGGAGTCGACCGGGACCTCGGCCTGCGCAGGATCGAGGGCGAGGACAACCTCCCCGCCCGCATCTCCGGGCTCGAGGCGGTGACTGGCGCTCCGGCACCCCGCGGTCGCGGTCAGGACGCCGAACGGACCATCACGCCGGAAGCTCACGACGTCCCCGTCGAGGGGGCGGCCGTCGAGGAGCACCAGTATTCCCGGCGGATCGACGCGCACGCGGCAGGAAACCGGCGGAGTGATCGCGCGGCGGATCGGATCGCGCAGGGCGAAGAATCCCGCGGCCAGGGCCGCGACCAGGACCAGCGGAAGAAGCCGGCGCCCTGGACGCGGGCGCTCGGGTCGCCCCGTCGCGTGCGGCGGGTCTTGGCGGCCGGGCTCGGCGAGCCTGCGCGGGATCGCCGGCACGGACACGGCGGCGGGGGCCCGAGGTGCGGCCCCCTCGGCCCGTCGCAGCGCGGCGGCGAACGCCGTGCCGTCCGCGAAGCGTGCCTCCGGGCGCTTGTCGAGCGCCTTGAGGAGAAACGCCGCCAGCGGCGGCGGGACGCGGTCGGGCCGATCGGACGGGTCGACCGGAGGCTCGTGAACGACCCGGTAGAGCACCGAGGAGACGGAATCTCCCGGGAACGGGGACCGCCCGGTCAGCATCTCGTACAGCACGACGGCGAGCGAGAAGAGATCGGAGCGGCCGTCGATCGCCTCGCCGCGAATCTGCTCGGGGGACATCGTGCTCGGCGTGCCCGTCACCGCACCGTCGACCGACAGCGGCGTCGCGGCGGTCTGGGCGAGTCCGAAGTCCATGACCTTCACAGAGGCCTCGCCCACGCGCATCAGGTTTCCCGGCTTGACGTCCCGATGCACGACGCCGCGGGCATGGGCGAACGCAAGCGCTTCGGCGCACGCCGCGACCAGGGCGACGACCTGCGGCACGGGGAGGAGCGTCTCCTCGCGGCAATACGCGTCGAACGGCGTCCCGTCCACGAACTCCATCGCGAGGTAGGGAATGCCGTCGGACTCGCCGACGTCGAAAACCGTCACGATCCCCGGGTGGACCAGGCCGCCGGCCGAGCGCGCCTCGCGCAGGAATCTGGCGCGGGCCTCGTCGCGCTCGGATTCGGGGAGGGCGGCGAAGATCTGGATCGTCTTGATCGCGACGGGCCGCTCGATCCGCGGATCGAACGCGAGGAACACCCGTCCCATCGCTCCGCGCCCGAGCTCCCTGTCGATCCGGTATCGCCCGATCCGTTCGAGGACCACGCGGCGGAGCACCTCCTGGCGGCCCGATCCCTCGGCCGCGTCTACGCTAGGGCCCGGTCACGCGGGAAGTCAAACGGCGAACAGCGCGCCGATCAGGTCGCGGCGTATCGCGACCGGTACCGTGAGGTCCGGGCCCGGGGGGAACCGCCCGAGCCGGACCGGCAGCGCGCAGCGCACAACGCCCCCTCGCGTCTTCTTGTCGGCACGCGCGTGACGGGCCACCGCACGGCGGTCGAGCCCCCGGGGCGCCCGCGTGGGGAGGCCGAGCCGCTGCAGCAGCGCCTCGATCCGGAGCGCATCGGAAGCGGGGAGGCCGATCCGCCGGACCGCGAGCCGCGACTCGGCCGCCACGCCGATCGCGACTGCCTCGCCGTGCGGGATGCGCCAGCCGGACGCCGCCTCGACGGCGTGCGCGATCGTATGGCCGAAGTTGAGCGCGGCGCGCGGGCCCGCATCGAAAGGATCGCGGGCGACCACGCGCGCCTTGAGCCGCAGGCATCGGTGCACGACCTCCTCCACGGCCGGTCCCTGGCGGCGAACGAGCCGGCCGGCGTCGCGCTCGAGATCGCGAAACAGCGCCGCGTCGAGCGCCGCGGCCGTCTTCACCGCCTCGGCGAGGCCGCAGCGGAAGTCCCGATCGGGGAGGGTCGCGAGCAGATCGGTGTCGGCCCAGAGCACGGCCGGTTGGTGGAACGCGCCGATCAGGTTCTTCCCC
>DATKHQ010000066.1:0-3998 GCA_035510175.1 Candidatus Sulfotelmatobacter sp.
AACACCTGCCCCATGTCGTCGTGCAGCTCCTGGGCGATGCGGCGCTTCTCCTCTTCCTTGGCGTCCTCGAGCTGACGGGTCAGCGCGCGCAACCGGTCGTAGGTGACGTGCAGCGCGGCCTGGCTCGCCCGCGCCTCGTCGAGCGCCTTCTCGCGCGCCGTCTGGAGCACCTCGAGCTCGCGATTGCGGCGCTCGAGCCCGAGCGTGCGGGCGCGGACGGCCGACCACGAGATCGCGATCGCGGCGATCCCGGCCGCGCTGCGGAACCACCAGGTCATCCAGAACGGCGGCCGCACGCGGATGGCGAGCGGGGCTCCCGTCAAGCTCCAGGCGCCGCGCGCGCTCCGCCCGCGGACGCTCAGCGCGTACGTGCCCGGAGGCAGATCGGTCAGGGCGATCGTCTGGCCGGCGCCGAGATCCGTCCAGGCGTCTCCGCGTCCCTCGAGGCGGTACGCGAACCGGTGGGGCGAGCGAAAGTCGAGCACCGCGAACGAGAAGGACAGCGGCGTGCCGTACGGCACCACGATCCCCCTCGATTCCCACGGAGGCGACGTCAGGGGAAGCGGACCCGACTGCGTGCGGATGTCCGTGATCACGGTCGGAGCCGGCGGCGGCTCGACGAACGGGGTGCCGGGCCGGATCGCGAGCAGTCCCCCGGACGTTCCGAACAGGAGCGCGTGCTTCCCGCGATGCGCGGCCCCGGGGTTGAACTCGACGCTCGGCAGGCCGTCGTCGAGGCCGTAGTTGTGGAAGCGGCCGGTGGCCGGATCGTAACGGGAGAGCCCGTGGCGGGTGCCGATCCAGAGCGTGCCGTCGTCATCCTCCAGGAGCGAGGTCACGTTCTGGTTCACCAGCCCGTCGTCGGTCGTGACCCGATGCACCGCCCAGCCGCCTCCCGGTTTCGCCTCGACCCGCGCGAGTCCGCCGCCGTTCGTGCCCACCCAGACCGTCCCGCGCTTGCTTTCGAGGAGGGCGGAGACGTTCTGGTGGCCGAGTGTTCCGGGATCGGTCGCGGACGGGAGGAAGCGCACGGCGCGGCCGGTCTTCCGGTCGAACGCATTGAGCCCGCCCGAGCGCGTGCCGACCCACAGCGTGCCGTCCGTCCCCTCCAGCAGCGCGGTCACGAAATCGTCGCTCACGCTTGCGGGATCGGCCGTATTGCTCGGGAACCGCGTGAACGAGCGGCCGTCGGGATCGAGGCGGTGCAACCCTCCCCCGCCCGGGCCGCCCGTGCCGCCCGTGCCGACCCAGAGGGTTCCGGAGCGGTCGACGAGCACGGCGTTGACGTACCCCTGGCCGAGACCCCCGGGGACCCCCGGGGCGCGCGGGAGCGAGATCGCCTTTGCCGTGCGGGGGTCGATGCGGATCAGCGAAGCCATGCTCCCAACCCAGATCGATCCATCCGCCTGCTCGGCGAGAGTCAGGGGCGTGTTCAGGGCAGACGTGGGCTCGGGTGGAGGCGTGATGCCCGCGAACGCGCCTCCCCCGGGATCCTGCCGGTACAGTCCCTTTCCCCAGGTTCCGATCCAAAGACCCCCGCCGCGATCCTCGAATACCGAGGTCACCTCGTGGTACGGCAGCCCTCGAGTCGAGCCGGGCACGCGCTCGAGGGTCGTGCGGAACAGGTCTCCGGTGGCGCTGAACCGGTTGATCCCGCGCCCCCACGTTCCGATCCAGAGATTGCCCGCGCGATCGGAGAGGATGCAAGTGAGACGGTCGGCGGCGAGGCTGTCCTCCCGCTGGGGTTCGTGCAGGTAGCCGCGGCTCGCGCCGGTCGCCGGGTCGTACACGATCAGGCCGCGGTTCCACGTCGACAGCCAGAGGATTCCGTGCGAGTCGACCGCGATGGATGTCACGATCGGCACGTTCTCCCCGGGGGCCAGCTCCGGAACCGCGGCCCGGCGGAGCGATCCCGTGGCGGCGTCGAGACGGAGGAGCGCGCGCTCCGAGCCGAACCACAGTCCCCCGGAGCGGTCCTCGGCGATCGCGTACACATTGGCGTCCAGCCGCGGCTGCTCGGAGCTCGCGAACGGCGCGCGGCTCACGCGCCGGGACTTCGCGTCGAGCCACGCCACGCCTCCGCCGACGGTCGCGATCCAGAGGCGCCCGTCGCGAGCGAGCGTCAGCGCGTAGATGTAGTCGCTCGGAAGGGTCGCGGGATCGGACGGATCCGATCGCAGACGCTCGAACGATCGCGTCCGGGGGTCGAACCGGTTGAGCCCGTCCTGCGTCCCGATCCACAGCGTGCCCTCGCGGTCCTCGGCGATCGCGTAGACGCTGTCGTGGCTCAAGCTCTTCGGGTCCGCGGGGTCGTGGCGGAAGACCTCGAACCGCCCGGCCGCGCGATCGAGGCGCGCCAGCCCGCCGGCGTTCGTCCCGACCCACAGCGATCCCGCCCGATCCTCGTAGAGCGTGCGGATCGAGTTGTCCGGGAGCGATCCGGCGTCGCCCACCGCATGCTCGTACGTGCGCACCGAGTAGCCGTCCCAGACGGAGAGCCCTTCACGCGATCCGACCCAGAGGAATCCCGCGCGATCGCGGTAAAGGGCGGTGATCGTGTCCGAGGGGAACCCGCGTTCGCCGCCGAACCGGTCGAAGATCAGGTCGTCGGGGACGGCGCGGGCGGAGCCGGCTGCGGCGAAGACGCCGAGGATGACGGCGAGGGTCCGGACTTGCCGCCGTGTCAGGCGTCGAGCCCGTGCTTCTGGAGCTTCGTGTAGAGCTGCGAGCGCGTGATTCCCAGGAGGCGGGCCGCGCGGGACCGGTTGTTGTTCGCGGCGCGCAGCGCGTCCAGGACCAGGTCGCGCTCGACGGTGTCGAGCTTCACCCCGTCGCTCGGGAAGACTCCGATCCGCCGCGGCGAGGACGATCCGTTGGCGCGGAACGGGAGATGCTCCGCCGTGATCAGGCCCCCGTCGCAGAGGATCGTCGCGCGCTCGATCGCGTTGCGCAGCTCCCGCGCGTTGCCCGGCCAGTCGTAGGAGAGCAGCGCCTGCGCCGCCTCTCGGGCGATGCCGGCCGCCTTGCGGCCGACGAGCGCTCCGACCTCCTCCAGGAACGCTTCCGCCAGCGGGAGGATGTCCTCGCGCCGCTCGCGCAGCGCGGGAAGGCGAATCTCGAACACGTGAAGCCTGTAGTAGAGGTCCTCCCGGAACTCGCCCTGGGTGAGCGCGCGCTCGAGATCCCGGTTCGTGGCGGCCACGATCCGCACGTCCGCCTTCAGCGGGCGCGTACCGCCCAGGCGCTGGAACTCACGCTCCTGGAGCACGCGCAGGAGCTTGGCCTGAACGGGCGGGGTCATCTCGGCGACCTCGTCGAGGAAGAGCACGCCGCCCGCGGCCTGCTCGATCCGCCCGGGGCGCGCGGAAGTCGCGCCGGTGAAGGCCCCCTTCTCGTGCCCGAAAAGCTCCGACTCGAGCAGCGATTCCGGCAACGCGGCGCAGTTGAGCGCCACGAACGGCCCGGCCGCGCGCGGGGAGCCGCGGTGGATCAGGCGGGCGATGACCTCCTTGCCGGTGCCGGACTCTCCGGTGATCAGGACGGTCGTCTCGGCCTGCGCGACCTTGGCCGCCTCGGTCACCACGCGCTTCCAGCTCTCCGACTCGCCGATGACGCGGTGATACCCGAGGCTGTTTTCCAGCTCCACGGTGAGGCTCTCGACGCGCTGTTCGAGGCGATGGGCGCGCTCGCGCGCCTCCGCGGCACGCCGCTCCTCCTCCGCCAGCCTCTGGTGGGACAGGACGAGGCTCACGTGGTCGGCGACGCGCCGGGCGACGTTGAGGTCGTCCTCCGAGTACTGGTTCGGGCTGAGCGAGAGGAACACGAGCCACCGCGTCCCGCTCTCCAGGCTCATCGGGATCCCGAGGTAGGAGCGCATGCCGAGCTTGCGGCAGCCGTTCCGCGCCCCGCATTCGTCGTCGTGCTCCTCGATGTCCGGGATCAGCACGTACTCCGGATGCACGGCGTCGCTTCCGGTCGCGCCCATCGGGAAGCACGTC
>DATKHQ010000067.1:0-8657 GCA_035510175.1 Candidatus Sulfotelmatobacter sp.
GAAAGATGTCGAAGTCGGCGGGGAACGCGATCTCCCCGCTCGAGGTCGCCGGCACGCGCGGCGCCGAGATCTTCCGGCTCTGGGTTTCGATGATCGACTTCCTCGAGGACATGAGCGTCTCCCAGGAGATCCTCGACCGGAACGCGGAAGCCTATCGGAAGATCCGGAACACGCTCCGCTTCCTGCTCGGGAACCTGGACGGGTTCGACGAGACGCGCGACCGGGTCGGCTACGACGCGATGCCCGAGATCGACCGCTGGGCGCTCCACCAGCTCGAGGCCCTGCGCGCCCGGGTCGCGGCCGCCTACGAGGTGCACCAGTACCACCTCGTCTATCACGCCCTCAACGCGTTCACGACCGTCACGCTCTCCTCGTTCTACCTCGACATCCTCAAGGACAGGCTCTACACGACGCCCCGCGCGTCGGTCGCGCGGCGCTCGGCCCAGACCGTGCTCCACCGGTGCGCGTCCGATCTCGCGCGCCTGATGGCGCCGATCCTCTGCTTCACCGCCGAGGAGGTCTTCCAGGAGCTCGAGGCGCTCGCCGGGCGGCCGCGCTTCGCTTCGGCGACGATCCACGCGACCCTGTTCCCCGAGCCGCTCGATCTCCCGCAGGACCCGGCGCTTCTGGAGCGGTGGGAGCGCCTTGCCGCGATCCGCGAGGAGGTCAACCGGGCGCTCGAGCTCTCCCGCGCCGCGAAGGCGATCGGGAGCTCGCTCGAGGCGCACGTCCGGATCGACGGGCCCGAGGACACGCTCGCCTTCCTGCGGAGCTTCGGGGCGGATCTGCGGTTCCTGCTCATCACGAGCGGGGTTTCGCTCGGGTCCGCCGCCGAGGCGCTCTCCGTGACCGTGCGGAAGGCGGACGGCGTGAAGTGCCAGCGCTGCTGGAACTACACCACCGACGTCGGTGACGATCCGGACTGGCCGGCGATCTGCGCCCGCTGCGCCGCCGCGGTGCGGGCCATCCTCGCGGAATAACCCTTGCACCCGATCCTGATCGACTTCGGCACGTTCAACCTTCCGCTGTTCGGGACGACGCACCTCTTCCTCCCGACGTACGGGGTCGTCTTCGCGCTCGGCGCGCTGTCGGCCTGGTGGTGGTTCCTGCGCCGCGCGGCGGCGCTCGGTCTGCCGGCGGAGCCGGTCTTCAACCTCGCGTTCTACGCGCTGCTCGCCGGACTCCTGGGGGCCAAGGTCACGCTCGTCCTCGTGGATCTCCGCTACTACCTCGACCACCCGCGCGAGGTCATCGACACGATCCGCAGCGCCGGCGTCCTGATGGGCGGCGTGCTGGCCGGTGTCTCCGCCTTCATTCTCTATGCGCGCGCACGGGGGCTGCCGATCCTCGCGCTCGGCGACGCGATCGTCGCCCCGCTGGCCCTCGCCCAGGGCATCGGCCGGATCGGCTGCTTCCTCGCCGGGTGCTGCTGGGGGGTCCCGGGCGGCGGGTTCTGCTCGGTCCGGTTCACGAACCCGGCGGCGCACGACCAGACCGGCGTCCCGCTCGACACGCCGCTCTTCCCGGTGCAGCTCTTCCAGGCCGCGGCCGATCTCGCTCTCGCGGCCTACCTCGGGTGGCTGTGGCGCCGGAAGCTGCGCCCCGACGGGACGACCGCCTGGCTCTACTTCGTGCTCTACGGCGCCAGCCGCGGCACGCTCGAGTTCTTCCGCGGCGATACCGTGCGCGGGCTCTGGTTCGGAGGCGCGCTCTCCACGTCGCAGATCTTCTCGATCGCCGCGATCGTCTTCGGCACGATCATGCTCTTCCGCGGCCGGCGCGTCGCGGCCTCCGAAGACCGATGAGCGGCGCCGTCCTCCGTCTCGACGTCGGAGCGGAGGCCGCGGGGCAGCGTCTCGACGCGTTCCTGGCCCAGCGCGCGAGCGCGCTCACGCGCTCCGGCTGGAAGCGGCGGATCGAGGGGGGCGCGGTCTCGATCGACGGCCGGGTGGCCGAGAAGGCGAGCCTTCCCCTCAAGGCGGGGATGTCGGTGCGCGCGGAGATCCCCGAGCCACCGCCGGCCGCGATCGCCGGCGAGGCGATCCCGCTCACGATCGTCTACGAGGATCCGCACCTCGCCGTGGTGGACAAGCCAGCCGGCCTCGTCACCCATCCCGGGCACGGGCGGACGACGGGCACGCTCGTCCACGCGCTCGTCGGCCGGGGGATGCGGCTGGCTCCGGCGGGCGGCGCGCTGCGGCCGGGGATCGTGCATCGCCTCGACAAGGACACCTCCGGGCTCGTGCTCGTGGCCAAGACCGACGCCGCCCACCGCGCGCTCGTCGGCGCGTTCGCGCGCCGGGAGGTGAAGAAAACGTACGACGCGCTCGTGTGGGGGCGGCCGTCTCCGGCGACGGGCCGGATCGACGAGGCGATCGGCCGCAGCCGCGCCGACCGGACGCGCATGGCGGTCCGGGGAGCGAGCGCGCGCGCCGCGACGACGCTCTACCGCACCGTCGAGACGCTTCCGTCCTGCACCCGGCTCGAGGTCGATCTCGTCACCGGCCGGACGCACCAGATCCGGGTCCACTTCGCCTCGCGCAAACACCCCGTCCTGGGCGACGCGCGCTACGGCGGCATGCCGTGGCGCCATCTGCGCGACGCGACGCGGCGCGAAGCGATCGGATCGCTCGGACGCCTGGCCCTGCACGCGCGCGCGATCGCGCTCGCCCATCCGATCACAGGCGCGCCGCTCTCGCTCGTGGCGCCGTTCCCGGACGCGCTGGCGGCGCTGATGGCCGCGCTGCGCCGGGCACCCTGATGCGGCGCCGGCGGCTCGTGACGATCGCCGGGTCCGGCCGCCTGGCGGCGGCGATGAGCGGAGCGCTCCTGCGACGCGGCGGCGTGCGGATCGCGATCGCGGCGCGGAATCCGCGCGCGGCGCGGGACCTCGCGCGCCGTCGCCCGGGAGCCTCCGTCGTCCCCTGGAGCGCGCTCGGCGCGGCCCGCGTGCTGCTCCTCGCCGTCCCGGACGACGCGATCGCACCGGTCGCGCGGGAGATCGCGCGGCTCGCCAAGAGCTTCGAGGGCACGGTCGTCCTCCACGCCGCGGGAGCCCTGGGAGTGGAGCCGCTGTCGCCCCTCGCCCGGCGCGGCGCTTCGACCGGCGTCCTCCACCCGCTCGCGGTGCTCGGCCGGTCCGGTGCCGAGCGCCTCGAGGGAGCCGCCGCGCGGATCGAGGGCGCGCCGCGGGCGGTGCGGGCGGCCCGCGCGATCGCGCGCTCCGCCGGGCTGCGGCCTCTGCCGGACGCCCCGTTCACGACGGGGGCGGCGCGCGCGGACTATCACGCCGCGGCCTCGCTCGCCGCGAACGACGTGCTCGGCCTCCTCGATGCGGCCCGGGCGATTCTCGTCCGGCGCGGCATCGGCGCCCGCGCCGCGACTCGCGCGCTCGCCTCGCTCGCCCGCGGCGTCGTCGATCAGATGGAAGCGCACGGGACGCGGGGCGCGCTGACCGGTCCGGCCGCCCGCGGGGACGCGAGGACGCTCGCGCGGCATCTCGAATCGCTCGCCCGATACGACCCCGACATCGCCGACGCCCACCGCGCCCTCTCCCGCCGCCTGGCGCGGGTCGCGCGAGAGGCGGGAGAGTTGTCGCCGTCGGCCGCCCGCGCGCTCGCCGCGATCCTCCGCCGTGGCCCGCGGCGGGAACGCGCGGTATAGTCCGGGGGCCCGCTCCGGAGGTTTGCCCCATGACTTCTCGATTCCGCGTGCTGCTCGCGGCCGCCGCGATCGCGCTGCCGGTCCTCGCCGCCGAGCGAACCCTGCCTCCCGAGATGACCGGGATCCCGGGGAAGATCGGCGTGGCCAGCGCGGACCCGGTCACGACGGGGTCGTTCGAGGGGACGTGGATCTACGTCAACCGCGACGGCAAGTTCGCCCTCTGGATCCGCAACGAGGGCGGGACGCCGCGCATGCGCCTCCAGTACCAGAGCACGCGGAACGGGGAGGCCTTCGAGTCGGACTGGGACGGCAAGGCGAAGTACTTCTTCTCCGGCGTTCCGGCGGATTTCGACATGACGATCGACCACGCAGACGCCGACAAGATCTCGGGCCACTGGACCTGGAACTTCGACGCCGGCTCGAGCGCGCGGCTCGAGAAGGCCGATCTGCTGATCCAGCGCACGGCGTACGGCCGGTCGATGAAGATGGACTTCCTCAACTACGAGAAGACGATCCGGCAGTCGGGGGGCGACAAGGTCTTCCGCATGCCGGTCACGTGGGGCTGGACGAAGGTGTCGAAGCGCGAGCTTCTGTGGGACGAGCTCCCCTTCTAGCCGCGCTGGCGCTCGCTAGCGTCTCGATCGACGGGATACGGGCCGAGGACGCGGCGGCGGTGCCTCCGGTCGCCGTGCGCATGGTGAAGCTCGCGGGCGAGCTCGCCGATCCGCGCGTCCGCGACCACGTCGCGTTCTGCCGGGACGCGGGCTTCAACGCGCTGTGGGTCTACTCCTGGGAAGCGGGGGCGTGGGACGCGACCCGCGCGCCGAAGCGTCCGATCGTCGACCCCGAGTTCCAGACCGCCGCGCGGACATGGTCCCGCGAAGGGCTCGATCCGTGGGTGTCGATCAACCCGGTCGCCGACGGCCCGGCCCCGTTCGTCTTCTCCGATCCGGCGGGCGAGGATCGCATCGTGGCGTTCGCGGCCCTGCTGCGCAAGCGCGCGGGGATCCGGCACCTCGTGCTCTCCTTCGACGACCAGCCGACCGAGCTGACCGAGTTCGCAGACATCCTCCGCTACGGAAAGAGCGCGGCGCCGGCGCACCTCGATCTCGTGCGGCGCATCGCCGCGCGGCTGCCGGGCGACGTCGACCTCTGGATATGCGCGGCGGCCTACTGCGACGGCCACCTCGGAAACGGTCAAGGGCCGTACGCGAAGCCGTTCCTCGAGGGCCTCCCCTCGCTTCCGGAGCGGATCGGCATCGTGTGGACGGGACCCCGGGTGATCTCGCCGTCGGTCGATCGTGCGGAGATCGAGGCCGCGCGGGCCCGCCTGGGGGGGCGGCGCCTCCTCCTCTACGACAACGCCCTCGACAACGAGGACGGCAAGAACGACGCCATGGCGCTGCTGCTGGCCCCGCTGCGAAACCGGGACCCGGGGTTGGCCTCGGTCCTCTCCGGCTACGTGGCCTGCCCGATGCGCGAGCTCGGGGGCTCGCGCCTGTCGCTGTTGACGGTCGCCGAGTGGCTGAAGGATCCGGCGGGGTACGATCCGGACGTCGCGGTCCAGCACGCGATGACGCGAATCGCGGGGGCGGCGGCGGCGGATCCGGAATCCTGGGCGGCCCTGAAGACGCAGCAGCTCGAGTGGGGGGGCTTCGTGGGCGAGCGCAATTACTGGCCGAGGGATGCGTTGAACCCCGCCGCGACCGCCTCGCGGCTCGACGACCCGGCGTTCGTCGAATCGTTCACCTGGACCGTCGACCGGTATCCGGCGCGGATGGAGGCGCTCTCCCGCCTCTCCGACGCCCGGTTCCGCGACGATCTACTCACCGCGATGCGGCGGAGGCTCGCGATCGGACGCGCGATCCCGCCGACGATCGAGTACCTGGTGCGGGTCCGGGCCGGGCGGGCGGATGCCGCGGCGGCGAAGGCCCAGCTCGAAGCGGAGCGCGCGTCGTGGGCCGCCACCCCCGACGCCGGTCGCGTCCTCGACCTGTTCCTGCGCGCCGCGGGGGTTCCGCTCGCGAGCGAGGGCGCGCCGTGAACCCGCGGAGCCGTGTCTACCGGCTCCTGATCCTGGGTCTCGTCAGCTTCATGCTGTTCGGCAGCTACTTCGCCTACGACAGCGTCAGCGCGATCGCGCCGTCCCTGATCGCAGCGCTCAAGATCGACCGGGCCTCGATCGGGATGATGTACTCGGTCTACAGCTTCGCGGCGATCGCGGCGGTGCTCGTGGGCGGATTCCTGATCGACGCGATCGGAGCGCGGCGCGCGAGCCTCTTGTTCTCGGCGGTGCTGACGATCGGGGCGATCATCGTCGCGTGGGCGCCCTCCTTGACCTGGATCTACGTCGGGCGCCTCCTGTTCGGGATGGGCTCCGAGCCGCTCACCGTCGCGCAGAGCGCGATCCTCGCGCGCTGGTTCCGGGGAAAGGAGCTGGCGCTCTCGTTCGGCATCGCGCTGACGGTGAGCCGCCTCGGCTCCCTGTTCACGTTCAACACGGAGGCGCTTCTCGCCGACCGTCAGGGCTTTCGCTTCGCCCTCTGGATCGCGGCGGGGCTGTGCGGGGTGTCGCTCCTCGCGAACCTCATGTTCAACGCGCTCGACGCGAAGGCCGAGCCGGTCCTCGGCCTCGAGAAGGCGGGCGCGGGCGACGCCATCGATTGGGCCCAACTCAAGCGCGGAGGATTCTCCCCGTCCTTCTGGTACGTCACGCTCCTGTGCGTGACGTTCTACTCCGCCATCTTCCCGTTCACCGATCTCGCGCCCGACTTCTTCCACGCCAAGTGGGGGCTCCCGGAAGCGACCGGCGAGGGGCAGAGCTTCCTCGCCGCTGTCTTCTACAACATCACGCACATGTTCTCGACCGCCCAGGGGACGACGGCGATCATCATCACCGCATCGATGCTCTTCGCCCCCTTCGCCGGGCGCCTGGTCGACCGGATCGGCCGGCGCGCGAGCCTGATGATCGCCGGCTCTCTCCTCATGATCCCGGCGCATCTCCTGATGGGATGGTCGATGCTCCCGCCCGCGGGGCCGATGATCGTGCTCGGCGCGGCCTTCGTCCTGGTGCCGGCGGCGATGTGGCCGTCGGTCCCGCTGGTCGTCGAGAAGGAGCGCGTGGGGACGGCCTTCGGCCTCATGACCGCGGTCCAGAACGTCGGCCTTCTCGCGTTCCCGTGGCTCAACGGTGCGCTGCGCGACGCGACGACCGGCTACGCCTGGAGCCAGACGATGTTCGCGGCGCTCGGGGTCGCGGGCCTCGTGTTCGCGGCGCTGCTCCTCGCCGCCGACCGCAAGGCCGGGCACGTGCTCGAGCGCCCGACGAGCCATCCGGAGCCCGCGGTGGAATAATCGTTCCATCCGGTCACAGGAGGCCCCATGGGCGTCACGATGGACGCGCGGTACGAAGGCGAGCTCCACTGCACGCTGACGCACGGGCCGTCGGGAACGAGGATCCACACCGACGCGCCCACCGACAACCGCGGCAAGGGCGAATCGTTCTCTCCGACCGATCTCGTCGGGGCGGCGCTCGGCTCGTGCGCGCTGACGACGATGGCGATGCGGGCCGCGGATCACGGCTGGTCGATCGACGGAGCGGACGCGCACGTCACGAAGGAGATGGGCTCCGAGCCGAGACGCCACGTCGCGCGCCTGCTCGTGCAGTTCACGATGCCCTCCGCCCTGGACGGCGAGGCCCGTGCCTTCCTCGAGAACACCGCCCGGACCTGCCCGGTGGCGTCGTCGCTCGGGAACTGGACGGCGGTCGAGATGACCTTCCGCTACGCCTGAGGGGGCTGGCGTCCCCAACGGGATTCGAACCCGTGTCGCCACCTTGAAAGGGTGGTGTCCTAGGCCAGACTAGACGATGGGGACTCGGCAGAGCGGGCGTACTGTAACGGAGTCGAGCCCCCCCTTCAACGTCCGCCGTTCAGCGCGACGACGGGCTCGGCGGCGCCACGGCCGCGTCGAGTTTCGTGATCCAGCTCTGGAGCTGCGCGCGCGCGGGCTCGTCCTGCGTGGACGCGAGCAATCCGCTCACCCACGCGCTCGCGGCCGCGGGCCCGTCCTTGTCGGCGCGGGTCCGGACGGTCAGTTTCAGCGCGGTGAAAACGGTCTTCCGGTATTCGCCCACGCGCTCGACGTTCGCGTGCAGGCCGGCGCGGGAGTCGAGCAGCTTGAGCGCGCCCTCCTCGTCTCCGGACCACAGCAGGAGAAGACCCAGCGCCTCGGCGGTATCCCACGAGCCCGGACGCGCCTGCAGGTGCGCGCGCAGCGAAGCGATGCCGCTCGATCGATCGCCCGGATCCGAGAGGAAGGTCAAGCCGTACAGGTACGTCGCGTCGTCGAGGTCCGGCCGCGCAAGGAGGGCCGCGAGGAGATGCGACCGCGCGTCCGAGATCCGCGCCGGCATCGGCGCCGTTGGAGGCAGCGGGGTGAGGCTCTTCGCGGTCCCGACCATGAGGTTCCGTCCGAAACGGAAATGCGTGATCGGGTCCTCGGGGTCGATCGCCAGCGCCTTCTGGTACAGCTCGACCGCGCCGTCCGGCTTCTTCCGGCTCTCCGCCACGAGCCCCAACCCCGCGAGCGCACGGGCGTCTTTCGGCTCGGCGGCGAGCGCGGCCTCGAAATGCGCCTCGGCGACCTCGAGCCGGTCCGTGCGCGTCAGCGCGACGAGCTCTCCCAGCTCGTCGTCCACCTGCCGGGGGTCGATCTCGACCGGCTCGGGCACCGGGTTGAGGCCGAGCTGGTCGACCGGGTACACGACGATCTCGAACCGCTGCTCCTTGAGATGGGCGAGCGCTTCTGCCTCGAGCTGCGACCAGGAGATCCCGAACGCCTTCGCGAACGCCTCCGACTGGCGCGTCCCGGCAAGGAGCTCCGTCAGGAACGCCGAGAACTGCTTCCGGCGCTCCGGGGAGCCGCGCATCAGCGTGTGAACGACTATCCACGACTCGGCGTACGCCGCATCCACCGCCGTGGGATTGAGGCCG
>DATKHQ010000068.1:0-5485 GCA_035510175.1 Candidatus Sulfotelmatobacter sp.
CGAACCCGAGCATCCACCCGGGCGCTCCGGAGGTCTGCAACGGGCTAGATGACAATTGCAACGGTCTCGTCGACGAGACCGGATCGAGCGTGGATGCCGACGGCGACGGGATTCACGATGCGTGCGACAACTGTCCGCTCGCATGGAACCCGGAGCAATCCGACTTCGACCACGACGGCGTGGGCGATGCCTGCGATCTTGACGACGGACTGATTTACGTCTTCGGCAGCGACGACAAGAGCTTGGTCGAATGGCAGCAGGAATCGGGTCCCACCGCGTGGAATGTCTACGAGGGTGATCTCTCGGTGCTCCGATCCACCGGCGTCTACACGCAGGCCCCCGGGTCGAACGCGCTCGCCGCGCAGTATTGCGGACTCACCGACACACAAGTCGCCGACCCCGATGCACCGCCGACCGGCTCCGTGAAGTTCTCGCTGGTGACCGGCGTGACCAATGGGCTCGAAGGGAGCCTCGGCACGGATAGCGCCGGGCAGGAGAGGCCAAACACGAATCCGTGTCCGTGACGGCGGTGACCACTTCGGCTCCGAAGCTGAGGGGGCGCCGGCTTCAATCCCTGCCGCCCTTTTTCTCGAAATCCCTCTTCAACCTCCCCAGCATCTCCTCGCGCCGGTCGTAAAGCCGCCGCCCGGGCCGCGGCGCGTGGCGCGTGAGCGCGTACGCCGCGAGGAGCGGCGCGATCAGGGTCGAGTCGCCATAGACGACGACCGTGCCGGGGAGCTTCTCGGGGTCGACCTTGCCCCAGGAGACCGCCTCGCCGGGAGTCGCGCCGGAGAGGCCGCCGGTGTCGGGGCGAGCGTCGGTGACCTGCACGAAGTAATCGTGGCCGGCCTCGTCGAGGCCCAAGACCTCCTGGATCTGCGGCTCGGTCTGGAGCATGAAGTTCTTCGGTGAGCCGCCGCCGAGGATCAGCACGCCCGAGGTGCCGCCCGACTTCTTCGCGTCGTAGACGATCGCAGCGGTCTCGTTGACGTCGCGGCAGACATCGAGGCGCGGACCCGAGCCTCGCAGCCACAGCTCGGCGACGTTCATGCCGATCGAGGAATCGCCGGGGGAAGACGTGTAGCACGGCACTCCGCAGCGGTACGCCGTGGCGAGCACGCAGGTGTCCTCGACCTTCAGCTCGTCCTCGCGCCCGGCGAGGTACTTGCCGAGCAGGTAGTGGAGCTCGGCGGTCGACATCTCCCGCTGGAATTCGGGGGCTTGCATTACCTTGCGCAGGTACGCGTCGGTCTCGAGCAGCACCGTGTAGTCGAACAGGATGTCGTAGATGCGGACGACGCCCTCGGCGCGGAGGATGCGATCGTCGACCTCGTGCGTGCCCTGATGGAGGGCGAGGCCGAGGCCGAAGTGCGCGTCGTGGTAGAGGTTCGCTCCGGTCGAAACGATCCAGTCGACGAACCCGGCGCGCAGGAGCGGGATGATCACCGAGCCGCCGAGCCCCGCCGGGGTCAGAGCCCCGGTGAGGCTCAGCCCGACGACCGCGTCGTCGGCGAGCATCTTCTCGACGAACAGGCGCGCGGCCTTCTGCAGACGGCCGGCGTTGTAGGCGAGGAAGGTCGCATCGATCAGATCGGCGGCCGTCATCCCCTTCTGGATCGGCTTCGGGTTGATGCGCGAGCCCGAGAGCCACTTCGACTTCGCCATCTTCAGGAACCTCCTGCGGGCCGGGCCGAAGATTCTGGCACGGAGGGAGGAGGCGCGGAAGGGTCCGCGCCGAACGCACCCGCGGCACGCAGCGCGGCGATCTTCGCCGCGTCGTAGCCGAGCCACGACGACAGCACGCTCTCGGTGTGCTCGCCGATCCGCGGCGGCGGGAGATGCGGGATCGCCGGAGAGTGCGAGAGCTTCGGCACCGGGCCGATGGCCCGCGTCGACGGCTCGCCGGGGCGGCCGACCTCGACGACCATGTTCCTCTCGCGCGCGATCTCGCCTTCGAGCGCCTCCGGGACCGTCCTCACCGGGCCCGCCGGCACGCCCAGCCGATCGAGGGACAACTGCCAGTGCGCTCTCGTGCGGGTACGGAATCGTCCGGCAAGCCGCGGGAGGAGATCGGCGCGGTTCTTCACGCGCTCGGGATTCGTCGCGAAGCGCGGGTCGTCCGCGAGCGCCGGGTCTCCGAGAGCCTCGCACAGCGCGCGGAACTGCCGGTCGTTTCCGACCGCGAGCATCAGCATCCCGTCGGCCGTCGCCACCGGCTCGTACGGCACGATCGACGCGTGGGCGTTCCCCCATCGCTCCGGGGTCTCCCCCGCCACGAGCCAGCTCGACCCCACGTTGGCGAGCAGGCCGAGCGAGGCGTCGAGGAGGGAGACGTCCACGAGCTGCCCCTCTCCCGTGCGGTCCCGGCGGCGGAGCGCCGCGAGGATCCCGACGGCGGCATGGAGCCCCGCCGCGAGATCCGAGATCGCAACCCCCAGCTTGTACGGATCGCCGTCCGGCGGTCCCGTGATGCTCATCAGGCCGCTCTCCGCTTGCGCGATGCTGTCGTACCCGGGCCGCGCCGCGCGCGATCCCGAAGCGCCGAACCCGCTGACCGCCGCGTGCACCAGGCGCGGGAACCGCGTTCGCGGGGCGTCGCCCGCCAGCCCCAGGCTCTCTCGCGTCGCCGTCTTGTAGTTCTCGATCAGGACGTCGGCCCGGTCGAGGAGCGCCTCGAAGGTCGAGCGGCCCGCGGGAGTGGCGAGATCGAGGGCCACGCCGAGCTTGCTCCGGTTGACCGAGAGGTAGTAGGCGCTCTCGCCCGCGTCCGTGAACGGCGGTCCCCAGCGCCGCGTGTCGTCCCCGCGCTCCGGCTCCTCGATCTTGACGACCGTTGCGCCGAGATCTCCCAGGATCATCCCGCAGTACGGGCCGGCCAGGATCCGCGACGCGTCGACGACGCGAACGCCGTCGAGGGCCCGCGCCGGCTCCGCCATCAGCGCGGCTCCCCCAGCAGATGCATGAACTGCGGATCGAGCGTGAGATGGAGGTGGTTGAAAAGCTCCTCCGTGACGAGGCGCTGGGCGACCTCCTGCATCGAGTCGAGGCGATCCGGAAGCGCCCACGGAAACGCGACGCAGGCCATGAGGGACGCGGCCGCGAGCGCCGACACCGGACGGTCGAGCCGCACGTCTTGCGCCTGGAACAGCCGGAGGATTCCGCCGAGCGGATGCAGTCCCGCGATGAGGCGGGGAGCCTTCTCGGAGTTGTCGAACGGCACCGCGGGCACGCGCCAGCCCGTCCCGGACGGAACGACGACCGCGAAGTCGTCGCCGAGAGACGGCGCCGGAGACGCCAGGCGCGACGCCGTGCTCTTCCCGGCCCGCGACGGCCCCGCGAAGACCCACGCCACACCGCCGTTGAGGATGCCCGCGCCGTGAAGCGCGAGCCCGCCCCCGGCCGTCGCGAGACGCGCGACGAGCCAGCGCGCGACATTGTCCATCGTGCGGCCCGGCGGCTCCCCCGCGGCCGGCGCGAGAGCGAGGACCCACTCGCCCGCGCGTCGCTCGGCCATCGCGAACGCGTAGGACGTGACGAGGATCGGCCCGCCCTCGAGCGTCGCCTCGAGGCGATACCCCTCACCCGGCGACGCCGTGGGAAGTCCCGCGAGCGCCTCCGCCTCGCGGACAGAGACGCGCGCGGTGGGGGGCTCACCAGCGGGCGCCGTGACGAAATCACCCCAGCGCGCATCGAGAACGCCGGCGAGCGTCTCGCCGAGACCCTCGAAGCGGATGCGCCACGCGCCGACCGCCAGGTCGCGCGCGGCTCCCGAGCCCGTCGCGCGAACCCGCGCCAATTGCTCCCGGATCGACGTCTGGCTGGTCACGGCGCGAGTGTAGCAGCGGCCCGGAAGGTACAATTCGAGGATGCCGCGCGTGGAACGTGGAAAGCTGACGTGCCCCAAGCTCGCCGACTACTTCCGCGAGTCGTTCCGGCCGCGGCGCGAGTGGCTGATCGGCATCGAGGTCGAGGCGATGGGCCTCGACGCCGCCTCCGGCCGCCCTCTGCCGTACGAGGGGGCTCCGGCGACGGTGCGCGCGGCGGTCGAGGCGTACCTCGCGATGCGCGGCGGCGAGGCGATTCTCGAGGGCGACCGGCCGATCGGAGGCGAGGGGCCGTGGGGCGGGCTCTCGCTCGAGCCGGGCGGGCAGTTCGAGTGGTCGTCGCGGCCGGCCGCCGGACTCGAGGCGCTCGCGCGCGATCTCGCCGCGCACCAGGCGGCGATGCGCGAGGTCGCGGCGCGGATCGGTGCCAGGTGGCTCGACGTCGCGGTGCAGCCCGACGCCCCGCTCGAGGCGATGCCGTGGATGCTGAAGGCGCGCTACCGGATCATGCGCGAGATCATGGGCGCCAAGGGTCGCCTCGCGCACCGGATGATGACGCAGACCGCGAGCATCCAGTGCGCGTTCGACTACGCGTCGGAAGAGGACTGGACGCGGAAGTTCCGCGCAGCGGCGCTGCTCGCTCCGGTCGCGGTCGCGCTGTTCGCGAACTCCTCGCGCGCCGACGGCCGCGAGAGCGGATGGGCGTCGTACCGGCAGGCGATCTGGCGCGAGACCGACCCCGCGCGCTGCGACATGCCCGACGCCGTCTTCGCCCCCGGGTTCGGGATCGACCGCTGGGTCGACTGGGTCTGCGACGTGCCCACGCTGTTCCTGCGGCGCGGGTCGGGGCTCATCCCTTCGGGGGGGCGGCCGTTCCGCGCTCTGCTCGCGCGCGGCGGCTGCGACGGGGTCACGATGGAGGACTGGGAGCTCCACCTCTCCTCGATCTTCACGGAGGTTCGCTCGTACTCGTACCTCGAGGTGCGCAGCGCCGATCTCCAGCGGGACGAGCTGGTCCTCTCCGTGCCCGCGCTGTGGGCCGGGCTGCTGTACGACGACGACGCGCTGTCCGACGCGCTGGCGATCGGCCGCCCGTTCGACTCTCCGGCCGCCTGGCGCCGGGCGATGGAGGCCGCGGCGCGCTCCGGGCTCGCCGGCACCGTCGACGGGCACCGCCTGTCCGACCTCGCCTCCCGCACCGTCGCGCGCGCCCGCGCATCGCTCGCGCAGGGAGGCGCCTGCCCGGACGCGGCGGCCGGCATCGAGGCGCTCGACCGCCTGATCGCCCACCGCGCGCCTTCGCTTCCGGTGCGCGCATGACAGCCGCCATCGTGCTGGCCGCCGGGCGCGGCTCCCGCATGGGAGGACCCAAGCACGCGCTGCGCCTTTCGGGATCGTCGTTCCTCGAGGCGATCTTGCGGACCGCGGCCGCCGCGCGCATCGAGGTCGTCCGCGTCGTGGTGGCTCCCTCGTCGATCCCCCAGGGGCTCGCCGGAGACCGTCTCGTCGTGAACCCCGCCCCGGAGCGCGGGATGCTCTCGTCGGTCCATTGCGGGATCGCGGCGCTCCCCGCAGGCGTGAGCGGCTTTCTCCTCTGGCCCGTCGACCACCCCATGGTGACGCCCGAGACGATCCTCGCGCTGCGCGAGGCGGCGGAGCGC
>DATKHQ010000069.1:0-2230 GCA_035510175.1 Candidatus Sulfotelmatobacter sp.
GGGTAGCGCACCGACACGCCGTACCGCTCCCGCCCCTCGATCATCGTGGTCACCGGCTCGCCGCCGATCGCGGACGAGACGACCGTCTGGGCGTCGCGGATCGAGATCCCGTATCGCGCGAGCGCCGGCCGGTCCCACTCGACGTCCAGGAAGTACCCTCCGGTGGTCCGCTCGGCGAACACGCTGCGGGTGCCCCGGACGCCGCGCAAGGCCGACTCGACTTGCCCACCGACCTCCTCGATCGCCGCGAGGCTCGGACCGAAGATCTTCACGCCGACCGGAGTCCTGATCCCCGTCGCCAGCATGTCGATCCGGTTGCGGATCGGCATGACGAAGGCGTTGGTGACCCCGGGGAAGCGCAGCCTCGCGTCGAGCTCGGACTCGAGCCGCTCCCGCGTCAGTCCCGGCCGCCACGCCGAGCGCGGCTTGAGCATCACGACGGTCTCCACCATCGAGAGCGGGGCCGGGTCGGTCGAGGTCTCCGCGCGGCCGGCCTTCCCGAAGACCCGCTCGACCTCGGGGACTCCCTTCAGCTCGAGATCCATCGTCTTGAGCAAGGCTTCCATCCCGGCGACGGAGACGCCCGGGAGCGTGACCGGCATGTAGAGGAGGTCCCCCTCGTCGAGCGGCGGCATGAACTCGCGCCCGATCCGGAAATACACCGGGATCGTCAGCGCCACGAGGCCGAGCGCCGCCGCTATCGTCGTCTTCTTATGGCGGAGCACGAGCCGGCAGGCCGGCTCGTACACGGAGAACAGCAGGCGGCTGACGGGATGGCGCTCCTCGGGGTAATGAGTCCCGACCGTCACGGTGGTCCAAACCCTCGCGAGCCAGCGCGGATGGAACGTCCACGGGTCCATGCGCGTGAACAGCATGCGGACGGCCGGGTCGAAAGTGAGGGCGAGCACCGCGGCGATCGCCATCGTGAGGTTCTTCGTGTAGGCGAGCGGCCGGAACAACCGCCCCTCCTGGTCCACGAGCGTGAACACCGGCAGGAACGCGACCGCGATCACGAGCAGCGAGAAGAAGACGGCGGGCCCGACTTCCTGGAGCGCCTTGAGACGAACCTCGTGGAAGTCACCGGCGCGCCCGTCCCGCTCCCACAGCTCGAGCTTCTTGTAGGCGTTCTCGACCTCGACGATCGACCCGTCCACGAGCACGCCGATCGAGATCGCCATGCCCGCGAGCGACATGATGTTCGAGGTGATCGACAGCCCCCACATCGGGATGAACGCGAGCAGAATCGCCACGGGAATCGTGACGATCGGGACGATCGCGGACGGCACGTGCCACAGAAAGACGAGGATCACGAGGCTGACGATGACCAGCGCCTCGATCAGCTCGGCCCGGAGCGTGCCGATCGATCTGCCAATCAGCCCCGAGCGGTCGTACACCGGGACGATGTCGACCCCCGCCGGGAGCGACGGGCGGATCTCCTCGATGCGGCGCTTGATCCGTTCGGCGACGCGCAGGGCGTTCTCGCCGCTCCGCATCACCACGATCGCGCCCACCGTGTTCCCGGCGCCGTCCAGATCGGAGACCCCGCGACGCACCGCGGAGCCCGTCGTCACGCGGGCGACGTCCTTGACGAGGACCGGAGTGCCGGTCGCGGCGTCGCCCCCGACGACGATCTCGCCGAGGTCGGCAGTGCCGCGCGCGTATCCTCGCCCCCGCACCATGTACTCCGCGCCGCCGATCGCGACGAGACCGCCGCCGGTCTCGGAGTTCCCGTCCCGCACGGCTTCGAGCACGCGGCCCATCGGGACGCCGTAGGCGCGCAGGCGGTCCGGATCCACCTCGATCTGGTACTGCTTCTCGAACCCGCCGATCGCCGCGATCTCGGCCACGCCGCCGACGCTCTGCAGCCACGGCCGCAGGTACCAGTCCTGAAACGTCCGCAGCTCCGTCAGGTCGTGCGTCCCGCTCCGGTCCACCAGTGCGTACTGGTAGACCCAGCCGACACCGGTCGCATCCGGACCGATCTCGGTCCGCACGCCCTCGGGGAGGCGCGCCGCGATCTTGCTCAGGTACTCGAGAACGCGGCTCCGCGCCCAGTAGAGATCGGTTCCGTCCTCGAAGATCACGTAGACGAAGGAGTACCCGAAGTCGGAGAAGCCACGGATTGCCTTCACCCGCGGGGTGCCGAGCAGGGAGGAGACGATCGGATAGGTGACCTGATCCTCGAGGATGTCGGGGCTCCGGTCCCACCGTGAGTAGATGATGACTTGCG
>DATKHQ010000070.1:0-2598 GCA_035510175.1 Candidatus Sulfotelmatobacter sp.
GAAGCAGCGCCACTACCTCAATCTGTACAAGATGGGCGACGGACCGCTCTACCCGTTCTGGATCCCCTACCATCTCGTTCACTTCGAGGCGCCGAACGCGATCGCGCGCGTGGCCCTGCTCGGGGACAACGTGGCGAAGCCGCTCGCGGGGCCCGTCGTCGAGGTGTGCGCGGTGGCCAAGCGCGACCTCGCGGTCGGGGAGACGCTCGACGAGTACGGGATGTACCTGACCTACGGCGAGGCGGTCAACGCGGACGAGATGAGCGCCGGGCGCTTCCTTCCGGAAGGGCTCGCCGAGGGGTGCGTGCTCCGTCGCGACGTCGCGAGGGACCACGTGATCACCTACGACGACGTGAGCCTGCCCCCCGGCCGCATCGCCGACCGGCTCCGCGCGGAGCAATACATCCGATTCCGCGGCGAGACCTGGCTGGACGAGAGGCTCGCCGCGGCTCGCTAATTTCGTGAGCTTTCGATAATTGATTCCTGCGGCACGCGTCGGCGGCATGCGGCGGGGAATCGCCGCGCCGCCTCGCTCGACGTCGCTCGCGGCCTCAAGCGGAAGAACCGGCCGCTCGCTCCGACGGCCGCTGGAATTGATTCTCGAAACGTCAGAACCTGAACGAGACGTCCGCTAGTCGACCGACAATTTCGGGGCGACTACCACGCGGGGAAGGCCCGCCGCCTCCGACGCCCGCGAGAACCCCGCGACCTCTCCCGCCATCAGCGCGTCGAGCGCCGCCACTTCCGCGTCGAGCCGCCCCTTGAGCTGGCGGTACATCTCGACCGAGGAGGGTGTCGGCCGCCGGTCGGCGCTCGCGACGATCCCCGCCAGGTACGTGAAGTCGTGGTCGAGCTTCGGCTCGTAGTTGAGGTCGTCCTCGTCCGCCTTGATCTCGGGGTTGGTGAGCTTCAGCTCCAGGCCCGTGAGGGACTGCGCCACCGCGGCCGCTTTCTTGCGGAGGTCCTCCCCCTTCCCGAGCCGGGCGGCCCGCTCCCCGATCTCGAGAACCTGCGCGCGGGCGTCCCTGATCTTCAGGACGGTGACGTGCGACGTCGTGACCGCGTTGCGGATCCCCTCGAGGAGATCGAACTGCGCCTTGAGGTCCTCCGCGGTCGCCGGGCTCGTGGGGTTGGGCCGGACCTCGAACGACTCGGTCCAGGACTTGCCCGCGACCGTCAGGCGCACGCGGTACGTCCCGGGCGCGACCCGGGGCGGCGCCTTCTCCCCCTCGTTGAAGACCGCCTTCGGGACGAGCGTCGGCCGTAGGATCCGCATGTCCCATACGACCCGGTTGACCCCTTCCTTGAGCGACAGCGGCTTGTCGCGATCGCCGCGGGCGGCGTCACGCTCGGCGCGCTCCTTCAAGGCCCCCTCGCCTTCCTTCTTCTCGCTGGTGAGCGTCCGTATCACGTCGGCCCCGGAGAGGATCTCGAGCGTGACGGGCTCCTTGGGCTTGGGCTTGTCCTTCAGCCAGAAGTCGATCACGACCCCGCCGGGCATGTTCTTGCCGGTGTTGCGCGGGCCATCGTCGTCGTCGCGCGGGGTCTCGGTGAGGAAGCGCGGCGTCGGCCGCGGCGGGAAGAGCTTCGCGGCCGACTCCACGATCCGGTCGTCCCACAGCCGCAGCGGGGTCAGGTCGTCGAGGATCCAGAACGACCGCCCCTGCGTCGCGACCACGAGGTCGCCGTTCTTCACGGTCATGTCGGTGATCGGAACGGCGGGGAGATTCCGCTGGAACGGCCGCCAGTGCGCCCCGTCGTCGAGCGAGACGTATAGGCCCGTCTCGGTCCCCGCGTAGAGCAGCCCGCGCCGGACCGGGTCCTCGCGGATGACGCGCGTGAACGCGCCGTCGGGGATCCCGTTGGTGATCTTCGTCCAGGACTTGCCGTAGTCGGTGGTCTTGAACAGGTACGGCTTGAAGTCATCGAGCTTGTACATCGTCGCGGCGACGTAGGCGGTCGCCTTGTCGTGCGGGGAGAGATCGATCGCGTTGACCTGAATCCAGTCGGGCCACCCGGATCTCGGGGTGACGTCCTGCCAGCTCTTTCCGTCGTCCCGCGTGACGTGGATCAGGCCGTCGTCGCTCCCGGCCCAGATCACGCCCTTCTCGAGGCGCGACTCGGCGAGGGCGAAGATCGTGTCGTAGAGCTCGACCCCGGTGACGTCCGTCGTGATCGGCCCGCCGGAGCGCCCCTGCTTGGCGGCATCGTTCCGGGTCAGGTCGGGGCTGATCGCCTCCCAGGTCTCCCCGTCGTCCCGGCTGCGCATCAGCACCTGCGCCGCGTGGTAGAGGACCTTCGGATCGTTCGGGGAGACGAGGATCGGCGCGTTCCACTGGAAACGGTACTTCAGGTCGGTCCCCGCGCGGCCGTCGGCGAGCTGCGGCCACGACATGATCACGCGCGTCTCCTTCGTCCGGTCGTCGTACCGCGTGATCACGCCGCCGTACTCGCCGGCGTAGACGACGTCGGGAGTCACCGGGTTCGGCGCGATCCACCCGCTCTCCCCCCCGCCGACGGCGTGCCAGTCGGTGAAGTCGATGACGGTCCCGGGAACGCCGCTCGGGATCGCGACGCTCGAGTTGTCCTGCTGCGAGC
>DATKHQ010000071.1:0-4590 GCA_035510175.1 Candidatus Sulfotelmatobacter sp.
CGGCGTGGATGGCGTTCTACGCGGCGACGATGATGTCGATCGCCCTCGAGCTCTCCCGCGAGAACCCCGCGACCGAGGACGTCGCCTCGAAGTTCTTCGAGCACTTCGTGGCGATCGCCGACGCGATGAACACGCTCGGCGGGACCGGGCTGTGGGACGAGGAGGACGGCTTCTACTACGACCAGCTCCATGCCGACGGGTACACGGCTCCCCTCAAGGTCCGCTCTCTCGTGGGCGCGATCCCGCTCATCGCGGTCGAGGTGCTCGACTCGAAGCTGGTCGATCGACTTCCCGGCTTCAAGAAGCGGCTGGACTGGTTCCTCACGAACCGCGCGGACCTCGCCCGGCAGCTGACGTACATGGAGCAGGGGGGCGACGTGAAGCACCTCCTGGCGCTGCCGTCGCGCGAGCGGCTCGTCCGCGTCCTCCGATACCTCCTCGACGAGGCGGAGTTCCTCTCGCCGTTCGGCCTCCGGTCGGTGTCGCGGGTCCACAAGGACCATCCCTACGTCTTCCGCGCGATGGGGCAAGAGTTCCGGGTCGAGTACGCGCCGGCGGAGTCGAATACCGGCCTGTTCGGCGGGAACTCCAACTGGCGAGGGCCGATCTGGCTCCCGCTCAACGTCCTCATCGTCGAGGCGTTGGAGCGCTACCACCACTTCTACGGCGACACCCTGCGCGTCGAGTGTCCGACCGGGTCGGGACGGATGCTCACGCTCGACGAGGTGGCGCAGGAGATCTCGCACCGTCTCGCCCGCATCTTCCTCGCCGATGCCGAGGGGCGCCGCCCGGTGCACGGCGGCGATCCGCGGTACGCGCTCGATCCCAACTTCAAGGATCTCGTGCTGTTCTACGAGTACTTCGACGGGGACACCGGCCGGGGCGTCGGGGCCTCGCACCAGACGGGTTGGACCTCGCTCGCGGCGAAATTCGTGCTCGACCACGCCAGCGAGCGCGAGCGCCGCCGATAGGTCTCGACGCTCCGGAGTGCGACAGTCCGGGTGCCCTGGAAACATTCCGCGAACTCCGCTATTCCTCTTGCCCTTCCGTTCCTGCCCATCGCAATTGAAAGGAACCCCATGCCGATCTCGTTCGATCCGGACGTCACACACGATTTCGAGGCCGCATCCGCGCGCGAATGGCTCGAGGCCAACGGGCTCGGAGGCTTTGCGTCGGGCACCGTTTCGGGCGCCCACACGCGGCGCTATCACGGACTGCTCGTCGCGGCGACGCGGCCGCCCGTCGGCCGCATGGTCCTCCTGTCGAAGCTCGCCGAGACGATCGCCGTCGGCGGCGCCCGTCACGAGATCGACACGAACCGCTACCCGGGTGCGATCCATCCCCGGGGGTTCGAGGCGCTCGAGAGCTTTTCCCTCGATCCGTTTCCGACGTTCGTCTACCGCGTTCCGGGGGCCCGGCTGAGAAAGACCGTGGTCGCGGTCCACGGGGAGAACACGACGGTCGTGACGTACGAGATGCTCGAGGCGGACGGTCCGGCGGTGCTCGAGCTGCGGCCGCTGATCGCCGAGCGGGACCACCACGCCCTCCAGCGCGCCAACGACGCGATCCGGTTCGCGGACGCCTCGTTCCGGAACGGCGTCTTCCGCGCCCGCCCGTACGACGGGGCGCCCGAGATCGAGATCGCCGTTCCCGGTGCCACGTTCACGGCGCAGCCGGACTGGTATCGAAACTTCGTCTACGACCGCGAGATCGAGCGCGGGCTCGACGGCCAAGAGGACCTGTTCTGCTACGGCGTCTTCCGGCGCAAGCTCGCCGCGGGGGAAACGCTCGGCGTGATCGTGTCGACCGGTCCGACCGAGGGGCGCGACGCGGCGGAGCTCGCCAGCAAGCAGATCGCGCGCCGCAGGATCGTATCCGAGATCGTCTCGGGGGACGACGAGACCGCACGGACGCTCGCCGTCGCGGCCGACGCGTTCGTCGTCCGCCGCGGCGAGGACCTGCGCACGATCATCGCGGGGTATCCGTGGTTTTCCGACTGGGGGCGCGACACCATGATCGCGCTTCCGGGGATCTGTCTCGCCACGGGCCGCCACGAGGACGCGAAGAAGATACTGCGCGCGTACGCGCGGAGCGTTTCCGAGGGGATGCTCCCGAACTGCTTCCCGGATGCGGGCGGCGCCGCCGAGTACAACACGGTCGACGCGACGCTCTGGTTCTTCGTCGCGGCGTCCCGCTACCTCGACGCCACCTCCGACCAGGAGTTCGTGCTGAAGGAGATTCTGCCGGTCTTGGAGGACATCGTCGCGTGGCACGACCGGGGCACGCGGTACGGCATCCGCGTCGATGCCGACGGCCTGCTCCACGCGGGAGAGCGAGGGGTCCAGCTCACCTGGATGGACGCCAAGGTCGGCGACTGGATCGTGACGCCGCGGACCGGAAAGCCGGTCGAGGTGCAGGCGCTCTGGTTCAACGCCCTGCTCGTGCTCGCCGACCTGACCCGGCGCGCCGGCCGGGCGTCGGACGCGCAAGGCCTCGCCGAGCGGGCCGAGCGGGTCCGGAGCGCCTTCGCCGAGGCGTTCTGGAACGCGGAGGCCGGCTGCCTCTACGACGTCGTCGATGACGGCGCGAAGGACGCGTCGATCCGCCCGAACCAGATCTTCGCGATCTCGCTGCCCCACCAGATCCTCACGCGCGAAAAGGCGAAGAGCGTGCTGGCGGTGATCGAGGCCAAGCTCCTGACGCCCTTCGGCCTGCGCTCGCTCGCTCCCGACGACCCGTCGTACCGCGGGCGGTACGAGGGCGGACCGGCCGAGCGGGACGCCGCGTATCACCAGGGGACCGTCTGGTCGTGGCTGCTCGGTCCCTACTGCGACGCGCTCGTCCGGCTCGGCGGCGCACCCGGCAAGTCGAAGGCGCGGAAGGCGATCGCCGCGCTCGCCCCGCACCTGCGCGAGGCCGGGCTCGGGACGATCTCGGAGATCTTCGACGGCGACGCGCCCCACGCGCCGCGCGGCTGCCCCGCCCAGGCTTGGAGCGTCGGCGAGGCGCTGCGGGTCTACCGGGAGACCACAGTCCCCGCCAAGAAGAAGCCTTACAAGGTCGTGGCGCCGGCGACGAAATCGTCAGCGCGGAAAAGCCGCGCCAAGGACGCCACCGCCTAGGAATCGGGGACATTCCGCTTTTTGCTTGAATTCTTCAAGCGCGCGCAAGAAGCAAGAATGTCCCCATTCTTGCAAAAGCGGGAGGCATGAGAACACTCCACCGGACTCTCGTGCTCGCCGCGGCCCTGCTCCTGGCGCGTTCCGTCCGCGCCGCCGACGATCTCGTCATCCCGCTCAAGTTCGTCCCGACCACGAAGCCGGGACACGTGCAGGCAGAGCTGCGCGACGGGATCTCGAGCAAGCCGGTGGCGATCGCCATCGAGGACGCCCGGGCGGTCAAGTCGAAGGACATCGTCGGCGAAGGCACGGGGAGCGGCGACCAGACCTTCCGCATCCGCTCGGCGGGGTACATGCCCGTGTTCCTGAAGACCACGCTCACCGACCGCTTCAGCACGTGGGGCGTCCAGGTCAGCGATGCCGCCGATCTCGTACTGCTCGTCCGGGTGACCCGCTACTACGCGCACGAGGCGCACGGGTTCATGAACTCCACGTTCACGGGGGAGGTCCAGCTCCCCTGGGTGCTCCAGGATCGCGCCGGCCACGTCTACGCGGAGGGCACGGCGCTCGGCACCGGTCACACGAAGGGCCGGTGGCGCAATCCGGTCAACTGCGAGGAGGTCCTCTCGGACGCCCTCGAGCTGGCCGCCGCCGCGGTCCTGCGCGACGGAGGCCTCCAGGAGGCATGGCTTACCGCCAGCCCGGAGCACCTCACCGCGGTCGCCGCCGAGCGATCGGGCGCGCCGCAGTCGAAGGTGGTCATGCAATCGACCCCGATGGGTCACGCGGCGCACCGGTCCGTCGACACCTCGCCGCACACGCCGAGTCAGCTCCTGACCCAGGTCAAGAAGCTCCGACAGCAGCAGATGGGGACGGACCTCCTGGTCGCCTACGTCTCGAAGCAGGACCTCACGGTCGCCTTCACGGCAGACGATCTGGTGGCGTGGAAGGCAGCGGGCGTGCCGGAGACCGTCGTGCGAGAGGCGGTCAAGCGGGCTCCGTAGGCGCCGGACGCGCCTACTCCTCGCTCTCTGCCTCCGCAGCGGCGGTGCGCGCGCCCAGCTCGCGATCGATCTCGAGCAGCGCCGCGGAGTCGTCGCCGACCATCTTCAGCTTCGAGACGATCTCGCGGCAGGTCTTCTCCTCCTCGACCTGCTCCGTGAGGAACCACTCGAGCTGCACGACCGCGGGATAGGCCTTCGCGTGGAACGCCAGCTCGTAGAGCTCCTCGATCTGTCCGCTGACCGCCTGCTCCTGCTTGTAGGCCGTCTCGAACACGTCGAGCAGCGAGGCGAACTCGGTCCGCGGCTGCGAAAGCTCCTTGAGGGTGACCTTGCAGTGCCGGGCGAGCATGAAATCGAGCAGGCGCATCGCGTGCCCGTATTCCTCGCGGCTCTGCACGCGCAGCCAGCGCGCCGCACCGGCGAAGTTGCTCCGGTCGCACGACGCCGACATGGCGAGGTACGAGTAC
>DATKHQ010000072.1:0-8128 GCA_035510175.1 Candidatus Sulfotelmatobacter sp.
CATGACCTCCACTCGAACGACCCTCGCGGCCGCGTCGCTTCTCGGAGCGGCCCTCCTGTCCTGCGGCTCGTGCGCCGCGGAGAAGAAGCCCGCCAAGGATCCGCACGCCGAGGTGGCGCAGCAGGTGCGTCTCGCGGAGTCGTACTTCGGCGGGGGGCGGGTCTCCGAGGCGCTCGAAGTCCTCCAGAAGGCGATCGAGAAGGAGCCGGCCAACGCCTCGCTCCGGAACTACTACGGGCAGCTGTGCTTCATGGCCGGACGCCACGACGACGCGGAGAAGGCGTTCCAGAAGGCGCTCGAGATCGATCCCTACATGACCGACGCCCGCAACAATCTCGGCTCCGTCTACGATTCCACGGGGCGGAAAGACCTCGCGGAGCAGCAGTACAAGAAGGCCCTCGAGGACACGGCCTACCCGACCCCCGAGAAGGTCTGCCTCAACCTCGGGCAGCTCTACGCCTCGCAGGGGCGAACCGAGGAGGCGATCACGCAGTACCGGCGCGCCGTCGAGATCAACCCCAAGTATTGGCGGGGGCATTTCGAGCTCGCCTCGGCGCTCGACAAGGGCGGGAAGCTCGAGGAGGCGGCTCGCGAGTACGAGGTGGCGCTCCCCGATTACAAGGGGAGCGGCGAGTACCACTACCGGCTCGGCCTCGTCTACATGAAGCTCGGCCGGCCGGAGAAGGCCCGCGAGCACTTCACCCTGTGCGGCCAGCTCGCTCCGGGCAGCGAGAACGCGTCGAAGGCCTTCGAGCTGCTCAAGATGATTCCGTAGACGATGGTCTTCGGCGCGATCAAGAAGCTCGTCGCCGGGCTCGCGAAGACGCGCGAGGGCATCGCCACCACGCTGCGCGCGACCTTTCAGGCGACGCGGGTCGACGAGGAGGTCTTAGACGAGCTCGAGGCGGCGCTCCTCCAGGCGGACCTCGGGCCGTCGCTCGCGGCCGAGGTCGTGGAGGCCGTCCGCCGCGAGGCCAAGGCGTCCGCCCTGGACGGCGACGGATTGCGGCGCGCCCTCAAGCGCACGCTCCTCTCCGCGGCCGGGACAGGGAGCGCCTCGCCCGAGCCGCCGCCTCCGCCACCGCGCGTCGTCTTCATCGTCGGTGTGAACGGCGGAGGGAAGACGACGACGATCGGCAAGCTCGCGGCGCGGGAGCGTGCGGCCGGGCGATCGGTGGTCGTCGTCGCCGCCGACACGTTCCGGGCGGCGGCCATCGATCAGCTGGAGCGATGGGCGGAGCGCGCGGGTGTCGAGGTCATCCGGCACCGCGAGGGAGCCGACCCGTCGGCCGTCGTCTTCGACGCGCTGCGCGCGGCCCGGACGCGCGGGGTCGACACGGTGCTCGTGGACACCGCGGGGCGGCTCCACACGAAGGCGCCGCTGATGGCGGAGCTCGAGAAGATGGCCCGCGTGGCGGGCCGGGAGATCCCCGGCGCCCCGCACGAGGTGCTCCTCGTCCTCGACGCGACGACGGGGCAGAACGGGCTGCAGCAGGCGCGGGAGTTCACGCGCGCGGTGCGCGTCACCGGCGTGGTGCTCACCAAGCTCGACGGCACCGCGAAGGGGGGCGTGGCTCTCGGGATCAGGCAGGCCCTCGACGTTCCGATCCGGTACGTCGGCGTCGGGGAGTCGACCGACGACCTGCTCGACTTCGATCCCGAGTCGTACGTCGAGGGGCTGCTGGGCGAGGCGGGGGGAGAGTGACCGACGCGGGATGGATGTCCCAGGCGTTGGCGCTGGCGGCGCTCGCCGAGGGGGCGACCCATCCCAACCCGCTCGTCGGCTGCGTCGTGGTCAAGGACGGCGCGCTCGTCGGCCGCGGCATTCACCGCGCGGCGGGGGAGCCGCACGCCGAGGTCGCAGCGCTCGCCGAGGCGGGCGCGAGAGCGCGAGGGGCTGCGCTCTACGTGAACCTCGAGCCGTGCGCGCACCACGGCCGCACGCCGCCGTGCGCCGAGGCCATCGTCGCTGCGGGGGTCGCGCGCGTGGTCGCGGCGATCTCCGATCCCAATCCGATGGTCGACGGTCGCGGGCTCGCGACGCTTCGCGCGGCGGGAATCGCCGTCGAGACAGGGCTGCTCGAGGCCGAGGCCCGGGCGCTCAACGCGCCGTTCCTGAGCCTCCACCTTCGCAAGCGCCCCGCGGTGACCGTCAAGGCCGCCCAGTCGCTCGACGGCCGGATCGCGGCGCGCGCGGGCAGCTCGACCTGGATCACCGGTGAGGCGTCGCGCCGGTTCGCCCACCGCCTGCGCCTCGCCCACGATGCCGTTCTCGTGGGCGCGGGGACGATCCGTGCCGACGACCCGGCCCTCACCGTGCGCCTCCCGGGAATCACCGCGCCGCGGCTCCGGGTCGTCCTGTCGGCCACGGGAGAGATCGATCCGGCGGCGCGCGTGTTCACGGTCACGCCGCCCTCCGAGCCGAGAACGCGCGTCTACGTGCCGCGCGCCGCGCGCGACCGCGCGGCGGCTCTCGGCTCCGTCGCCGACGTCGTCCCGGTCGGCGGGGGCCCGTCCGGGATCGACGTCGGGGAGGTCCTCTTCGATCTCGCGGCGGTCGGCATCCGCTCGGTTCTCGTCGAGGGGGGCGGGCGGACGATCGCGGCGTTCGTCACGGCGGGTCTCGCGGACCAGGCCGCGCTGTTCGTGGCACCGTCCTGGATCGGGGAGCGGGGCGCGACGCCGGTCCTCGATCTCCCCGCCGCGGACGCGCCGGCCAAGGCACTGCGCCTCGACGTCCGCCGGTCGATCCCGATCGGGCGCGACCGGCTGTTGCTGGCCACGGTGTCTCGGGACTAGATGTTCACCGGATTGATCGAGACGCAGGGCCGCATCGCGCGCGTGACGCGCACGCCGGGAGCGGCGCGACTGGCGATCCGGTCACCGCTTCCGACCGCGGAGATGCGCGAGGGGGAGAGCGTCGCCGTCGACGGCGTTTGTCTCACCGTGTCCGCGCTCCGGAAGGACGTCTTCGAGGCCGATGCGATCGCCGAGACGCTTCAGCGCTCGACTCTCGGCCGTCTTGCAGCCGGGGACACGGTCCATCTCGAGCGTGCGCTGGCGTTGGGGGACCGCCTCGGCGGGCACCTCGTCCAGGGGCACGTGGACGGGGTCGGCCGCGTGATCTCGCTGACCCGGCGCGGGGGAGACATCCGGCTCCGGGTCGCGCTGCCCGCCGACCTCCGGCGCTACGTGGCGGAGAAGGGCTCGATCGCCCTCTCCGGCGTCTCCCTGACGGTGGCGAACGTCCTCCCGGCCGGCCTCGAGGTCGCTCTGATCCCGGAGACGATCGAGCGGACGCGCCTCGGCGCGCTGGCCCCGGGGGATCGGGTCAACGTGGAGGTCGATCTGCTCGCGCGGTATCTTGAGAGACTCGTCGGCGACCGCGGCCCCAAACCGGGCCGCCACCGGCCGCGAGCAGGACGGACATGACGACGGACGACGCACGACCGCGATTTGCATCCGTGGGCGAGGCGATCGACGCCTTGCGCCAGGGGAAGCTCATCGTGATCCTCGACGACGAGGATCGCGAGAACGAGGGAGACCTGGCCTGCGCCGCGGAGTTCGTCACTCCCGAGATCGTCAACTTCATGGCCACCCACGCGCGGGGACTCATCTGCATGCCGATGACGCCCGAGCGTCTCGACGAGCTCCAGATCCCTCCGATGGTCCACGAGAACACGGCGCGCCGGGGGACGGCGTTCTGCGTCTCGATCGAGGCGCGGCACGACGTGACGACCGGGATTTCCGCCGCCGACCGCGCGCGCACGGTCCGCGTGGCCGTGGACCCGGCGACGCGACCCGAGGACCTCGCACGCCCCGGCCACGTGTTCCCGCTTCGCGCGCTCGCGGGCGGCGTGCTCAAGCGCGCGGGCCACACCGAGGCGATCGTCGATCTGTGCCGCCTTGCGGGCCTCAGACCGGCGGGGCTGATCTGCGAGATCATGAACGCCGACGGCACGATGGCGCGCCTCCCGGAGCTGGTCGCGTTCGCGCGCGCCCACGGCCTCGGCCTCCTGACGATCGCCGACCTGATCCGCCACCGGATGAGCACCGAGCGCCTGGTCACGCGGGTCGCCTCCCCGCAGCTCCCGACCGAGCGCGGCGCCTGGACGATCCACGCCTTCCACACCGAGCTCGAGGACCGCACGCACGTCGCGCTCGTGATGGGCGATCCCCAGCCGCACGAGGCCACGCTCGTCCGGGTCCACTCGGAGTGCCTGACCGGCGACGTGTTCGGCTCGACCCGATGCGACTGCGGCGCGCAGCTCCATCGCGCGATGGAGATCATCGAGCGGGAGGGGAAAGGGGCCATCCTCTACCTCCGCCAGGAAGGGCGGGGGATCGGCCTCGCCAACAAGCTCCGGGCGTACGAGCTCCAGGACCGGCACCACAAGGACACGGTCGAGGCGAACGTCGCGCTCGGGTTCGGCGCCGACATGCGCGACTACGGCGTCGGCGCGCAGATCCTCTACGACCTGGGCATCAGGCGCCTCCGGCTGATGACGAACAACCCGGGGAAATACGTCGCCCTCAAGGGGTACGGTCTCGAGATCGTTGAGCGCGTGCCGCTCGAATCGCCGCCCGGATCGGACAACCGGTCCTACCTCGAGACCAAGAAAGCGAAGATGGGGCACCTGCTCTCGGGGGTGTAACCTCCCGCGCGATGCGCCCCGCCCCAAAACCGAAAGCGTCGCTCCTGCCGTGGATCGCGCTCGCGATCCTGGCGGTCGTTCCGTACCTGACCGCGCTTCCGGACCCGATCCTCCACGACGATCGCGTGCTGCTCCGCAACAACGCGTGGATCGCCTCACAGGCGAACGCCGTCACCGTCTTCGGCCACGATTTCTGGTTCGGGACCGGACGGGCCAGGAGCGATCTCTACCGGCCGGTGACGATCCTCTCGCTCGCCTGGAACTCCCGGCTGAGCGACAGCCCGATGTCGTTTCGGGCGGTCAACAGTGCGCTCCATGCGGGCGTGACGCTGTGCGTGGCGTGGGTGCTCAGTCTTCTTCTCTCGGTGCCGGACGGTGATCGATCGCCGCCACCGGTCGCGGCGTGGATCGGCGCCGCGGTGTTCGCGGTGCATCCGCTGGCCAGCGAAGCCGTTCTCTGGATCGTGGGGCGAGCGGAGATGCTCGCCGCGGGCTTCGGCCTGCTCGCCTTCGGACTCTTCATTCGACTCGGACGGCGGCAGGATCTCGGCGGCGGAGCCCTCGCCCTCTCTGCGACTCTCTTCTTCCTTGCGCTGTGCTCCAAGGAGAGCGCGGCCGCGTGGCTCGTCATCGGGGCGATCTGGTGCGTCGTCCGCTCTTCGTCGATAGAAACGCCACGACCGATGCTGATCGCGCGCTCGACCGCCTACGCAGGAGCATTCGGCCTCTTCTTCGTGCTGCGGACGTCATGCGTCGGCTGGGGAAAGGTGGCGACGGTGTTCGTGGACAACCCGCTCGTCGCGGCGGGAACGCTCACGCGCTGGGCGAACGCGGTCCTCCTCCTCGGCTTCTACGCGATCAAGGCGATCTTTCCCATCCGGCTGAGCATCGACTGGGCGTTCGATGAGATTCCCGTCGTTCCGCTCGTCCCGTGGGGCGGGCTCGCTGCAGTGCTTCTCCTGGTCATGTGGGGAGGAGTAGCGGCGCTGCTCTGGCGCCGGTCCAGATTGGGGACATTCCTCTTCCTGTTCTTCCCCGCGGGATTCGCGGTCACGGGCAACATCGTCACGACGATCGGGACGAACTTCGCCGAGCGGCTCGCCTACCTGCCGCTCGTCGGCTTCTGCGGACTCGCGGGGTACGCCCTGGCCTCCCTCGGCTGGAGCCGCCGCGCGATCACCGCGTGCGTCGCCGCTCTCGTCGTCCTTTGGGGTGCGCGCACAGCCGCACGCGGTCTCGATTACCGCAGCGCCGAGGCGCTCTACGCCGCGACCGCGCGCGCAACCCCTCGCGCGGTGAAGAGCCTGGTCTCCCTCGGCCTCGTTCGATTGCACACGGCGGGGCGCCCCGACCTCGCGATCCCGCCGCTCGAGCGCGCGGTCGCCATCTGGCCCGACTATCCGCGTGCCCTGAATCTTCTCGCGGAGGCCTACGCGCGCACCGGCGACGACGAGCGCGCGCGCGACTACGCGGCGCGCGCGGAGGCGGCTGCGGCGAAGCTGCGGGAGATGTTCAACCCCGGGGCGGGCTCGCCGGGCGCCGAGGGCGACCCGCCCTCGCGTTAAGATTCCGCGTGAGTGCAGGCCGATCGGCGCTAGACATCACAAGGACCGGCAAAAAATGAAGTTCTCGCAATCCGTGGGTGGGGCGATCATCTAGCAGCGTCGTTCTACAACGGAGACTAGGCCGAGCACCGATGCGTAAGCAGTACTACTTCCGACCTTCCCCACGAGGACTGCTCGCGTGGGACGTTGACCGGCTCGTTCGACTCTCCGCGGCCTTCCCGAGAAAGCTCGTCGCACTGACGGACATTCGGGAACTGGACCAGGACTGGTGCGGGGCGGATGAGCGGCGGACGTGGCGGGACGTTGTCGAGCACGTGAAGCTGATCGAGGAGGCGGATCTGACCTTCCCGATCATTCTCTCCGCGACCGGCGAGGTGATGGACGGCCGGCATCGCGTGGCGAAAGCTCTCGTCTTGAACCGGACGGAAATCGAGGCGGTTCAGTTCGAGCGCGACCCCGAGCCCGATTTCGTCGGCCGGGGCCCGGAGGATCTTCCGTACTGAACCGGCACGCTCGGACCCATGCGCTAGCATGGCCCGGATGTTCGACGCACTCTCCCAGCGCCTCCAGGGCGTGTTCGACACGCTGCGCGGTCAGCCGCGCGTCACCGAGGAGATCCTCGAGAAGACGCTGCGCGAGATCCGGATCGCGCTCCTCGAGGCGGACGTCAACCTCGGCGTCGTCCGGGCCCTGCTCGACGGCGTGCGCGCCAAGGCACTCGGGGAGAGCGTCCTCAAGAGCCTCACGCCGGGCCAGCAGGTCGTCAAGATCGTCCGCGACGAGCTCGCGGCGCTGCTCGGCGCTCCCGAGGCGTCGCGGCTGAAGTTCGCGTCGCAGCCGCCGACGATCGTCCTGATGGTCGGGCTGCAAGGCTCGGGAAAGACGACGACGACCGCCAAGCTCGGCCTCTGGCTCAAGAAGGCCGGCCGGTTCCCGTACCTCGTGCCCGTCGACGTCTACCGCCCCGCGGCGATCGAGCAGCTCGTCCGCGTCGGGACCTCGGCCGGCCTGAAGGTGCACGCGCACGACGGGTCCGCCAAGCCGCTGGCCATCGCCAAGGACGCAGTCGCCGAGGCGCGGCGCAGCGGGTACGACACCGTACTCGTCGACACCGCGGGACGGCTGCACATCGACGACGCGCTCATGGAGGAGCTTTCCGGCCTCAAGGCGGCGCTCGATCCGCAGGAGATCCTTTTCGTCGCCGACGCGATGACCGGGCAGGACGCGGTGCGCTCCGCGGGCGAGTTCCAGAAGGCGCTGTCGCTGACCGGCATCGTGCTCACGAAGATGGACGGCGACGCGCGCGGCGGCGCGGCGCTGTCGATCCGCCACGTCACCTCGGTGCCGATCAAGTTCGTCGGGACCGGCGAGCGCCCCTCGGAATTCGAGCCGTTCCACCCGGACCGGATGGTGGGGCGGATTCTCGGGATGGGAGACGTCCTCGGTCTGATCGAGAAGGCCCAGGACGCCGTGGACCTCGAGCAGGCGGCGGCCCTCGAGAAGAAGCTCCGCAAGAACCAGTTCACCCTCCAGGACTTCCGCGACCAGCTCCGCACGCTCCAGAAGATGGGGCCGCTCTCGGGGGTCCTCTCGATGCTCCCGGGAATGGGCGCGCTCAAGGACGTCGATCTCGACGACGGCAAGCTCGCCGGTGTCGTCGCCCTCGTCGACTCGATGACTCCGGCGGAGCGGGAGCGCCCCGAGATCCTCAACGGGAGCCGGAAGAAGCGGGTCGCCCGCGGCTCGGGGCGGAGCGTCCAGGAGCTCAACCAGCTGCTCAAGCAGTTCGCCCAGATGAAGCGGATGATGAAGCAGGTCCAGGCGGCCCGCGCCGGCCGCCGGGGGTTCCGGATGCCGTTTTTCGGCCGTTAGCCCGCAATTCCGGGAGACCCTCGGTCTTTTCCAGAT
>DATKHQ010000073.1:0-17302 GCA_035510175.1 Candidatus Sulfotelmatobacter sp.
GACGCGCTGGCGGTACCCCTTCGAGAGGTGCCCGGTGACCCGGTGGGCAACCTCCGACAATCCACACAGGGCGATCGCGCGGTCGACGGCGGCCGCGCGCTTGGCGCGCGGAACGCGCTTGATCTCGGCGACGAAGCGGAGGTAGCTCCGGACGACCATCTCGCGGTAGAGCGGCGGCGTCTCGCACAGATAGCCGATCTCAGCCTTGACGGCGAGCGGCTCCGAGAGGACGTCGTGGCCGGCGACCCGCGCGGTCCCCGAGGACGGCGGGATGAACCCGGTGATCATCCGCATCGTGGTCGTCTTGCCCGCGCCGTTGGGGCCGAGGAATCCGAGGATCTCGCCGCGCGCGACCTCGAACGAGACCTGCCACACCGCCACCCGGCTGCCGTAGACCTTCGTGAGCCGATCGACCGAGATCATCCTGTGTCCTTCGTTACGGCCAAAAAGACCTCGAAGGATACGTTCAGCAGGAGCGAGCGTCAACGATGCGGATCGTGTCGACGCCCAGGGGCGCTGCCTCGCGGGCGAAGCGAGCGAGCAGCTCGGTGGCGAAGCGCTCGACCGCCGCGCGCCACCGCAGATCGGGCACCTCGATCTCGAGGGCGCCGCGGCGGAGTGCGATCACCCGCGTGTGGCCCGCGATCGACGCCCCGGCGATACGCCGCCAGGCGGATTCGATCTCGAGGGCGCGCGAGCGCGAGGCCGGCAGTCCGAGCCCGCGCGCGCCGGCGACACCCAGGCGCGCGAATCCATCGGCGCGGCGATCCTCGATCACGCGCGGCATTGTACGCGGGGAGAAAAAGAACCGGGTCGGGGCGGCTTCCGAGGCCCGCCGCGGAGGGGGGCAACCTCCGTGGGAGGGGTGTGGACCTCGACGCCGCCCCGGCCCGGACCGGAAGCACCGGATCGGTCGGTGTCCCGGGGCCCGGCCGCAGCCGGGACTTGGGGGGTCACGCCGTCTCCTTGCAATCGCTCCGCCAGCGGGACCACGGCCGCCGCGCCATCCGCGGCGACGGGTCCTTCGGCGGCGTCGGCGTTGTCGTGGCGAGGGCGCCGCTCCGCATCCGCCGGTTTGGTAATCGCACTGTCGAACTGGTGACGCGCGCCGGCAGGAGCGGGTGACTATAATCGCGCCGCACTCGTGGAGGCCGACGTGACGCATTGCCGATTCCGGACGAGCTTGGGCGGCGCCGCGTTCTGCGGGGACCCCGCGTACCTCGAAGGATTCTGCCGCTTCCACTACGCGGCGCTCCAGCGCGGCGAGATCAACGAGTGGGGCGTGATCAACGAGCGGCTCGCCGACCAGGTCCGGCGGCGCGAGATCAACTTCCACGGCATCCCGCGCGAGGCCGTCTTCGTCGAGGACGACCCCCAGCCCTAGCGCCGCGCGTCGAGCCAGCTCTGCAGGATCAGGGTCGCGGCGGCCGCGTCGACGACCTCGCGGCGCCGGCCGCGCCGCACGCCTCCCTCGATCAGCGCGCGGGTGGCCTGGGCGGTCGTCAGCCGCTCGTCCCAGAGGTGAACGGGTCGGCCCAGCTCGTCCCGCACCCTGGCGGCGAACTGCTCGGCCTCTTCCGCCGCCGCCCCTCGCTCACCCGAGAGCAGGAGCGGATGGCCGACGACGATGGTGGACACCTCCCGTGCCGCCGCAAGATCGCCCAGAGGGGTCAGGCTCCGCGCCAGCTCGCGCCGCGCGAGAAACCCCGCCGGCTGCGCGGTCACCCGCAAGGGATCCGACACGGCGAGCCCGACCCGCACTCGCCCGAGATCGATGCAGAGAACGCGTCCGGCCGGATCGGTCAATTCTTCTCGGTGCCGGGGATCGAGATCACCGCCTTCTTCGGCGCGTCGGCGGTCGTGGGCGAGATCTTCGCGTTGATCCCGTCGACCAGCGTCTTCGTGGCGGGATCGTCCGGGTAGGCGCTCGTGAGGAAGTGCATGTAGGTGACGATGTCGGCGGGGTGCTTGCTCCCGTCGAGCAGGATCCGGTTCTCGGCGACGCGCTTGCCTTGATTGCCCAGGTAGACGAGCGGCGTGCTCCCGGCCTTCTCCTGGACGGTGCTGAATTCGCCGCCGTACGCGTCGAGCATCAGGTCGACGCCGGTGAGCGAGCGGGCGAGATCGGGCGCGTCCACCTTCGGAATCCCCGCGAGCAGCACGATCACGTCCGCCTTTCCGCGCAGGTCGGGAACGTACCGCTCGATCATCGCCTGCGGCGAGGCGATGGCGAGGTTGGTTCCCGCCGGTCCGGCTTTCTGCCACAGCGGGTTGTAGCGCACCACGCTGAGCACGCCGATCCGGACCTTCCCGTGGCGCCCGTCGGCCTCGACGATCGCGTACGGCGGGAACACCGGCTCGGTCGTCCCCTGGGTGACGATGTTGGTCGACACGAACGGCATGTCGATCCCCTCGATCTTCTTCTTGAAGTCGTCGTATCCCAGGTCGAGGTCGCGCTCTCCGATCCCGACCGCGCCGTAGCCGAGCTTCACCATCGACTCGAGCAGCGTCCGCGTGCGGACGTCCCCGGCCGCCGTCGGCACGTCGGTGAAGTTCCCGGTATCCAGCAGCGCGAACGGAACGCCCGGGAACGCGCCGTGCGCCTCCCCCACGAGCCACGAGCGCCGCGAGATGCCGCCCGCGGGTTGGAGCTTGCACCCGCACGTGTCGATGTAGCCGATGACGTCGCCCGTGGCGAAGAGCTCCACGTCCGGGACGGGATCGGTCACGAACAGCTTCCCCTTGGGAAGCTCGAGCGAGCGCGGCACGACGGCAGGCGCGCCACCGGCGGAGGGCGCCGCCGCTTGAGCCGCCGCCGGCTTGGCGACCGCGTGGGCCGGGGATCCGCTGCCTTCCGCGGGGGCGGCGAGTGGGGCCGCCGCGGCGAGGCAGGCGATGCCGCAAAGGGTTCGGAGCGTCATGGTCGGTGTCCTCCCGGCGTCACGGCCGCAGCATCGGCCGGTTTCTTCTTCAGGGGCGGGGGCGGCTGCTGCGCGGGCTGCGCGTCCGGCGCCGCCGCCTTCGCGATGACCGGGGCGAGGGCCTCCTTCATCGCCTTGTCCTCGGGAACCTGCGCGCTGAGGAAATGCATGTACGTCACGATCGTGGCGGGACGGCGCTTCGCGTCGAGCCCGATCCGGCTCTCGCCCAGGCGCTTGCCCTGGTTGCCCGCGTAGTAGATCCGCGTGCGCCCCTCCATCTCCTCGGACGTGTTGAAGATGCCGCCGTAGGAGGCGAAGATCATGTCCACGTCCGGGAGCTGGCGCGCCAGCTCGTGGCAATCGTCCTTCGCAAGCGACGCGAGGAGCACCACGATGTCGCTCTTGGCCCGGAGCGGACCGAGAACCGGCTTGATCATCTGGAGCGGCGGCGCGATCGCCATCGTGGTGCCGCCGGGCCCCGGCTTCTCCCAGACCGGGTTGTAGCGATTGACGGCCATCACGCCGATCCGGATCGGCCTGCCGTCGCCCCCGGCCACCTCGACGATCGTGGAGGGCGGGAACACCGGCTCGAAGGTCCCTTGCTTGACGATGTTGGTCGACACGAACGGGATCGCGATCCCTGCGGTCCTCTTCTTGAACTCGTCGTACCCGTTGGCGACGTCGTGGTCGCCGATGCCCGCGGCCTTGTATCCCAGCGCGGCCATCGAGGTCAGCAGCGCGTGCGTCCTGAGATCCCCCGCCTCCGTCGGCGTGTCCGACCAGTTCCCGGTGTCGAGCATCACCAGCGGCATCTTCGGGTAGTTCTTCTTGAGCTGATCGACCAGCCAGGCCCTCCGGGCCAGGCCCCCCGCGGGGTTGAGCTTTCAGCCACACGGCTCGATGTAGCCGATCACGTCCCCGGTGAACAGGAGCGTCAGATCCGCCGCGGGCCCCGGGGCGACGAGCGCGCCCTCCGGCAGCTCGAGCGAGACCGGCGGGGTCGCCGGCTCCGGCGGCGCTGCCGCGAGCAGCGCGCCGAATCCCGCCACGGCGGCAATTCCCAGCCACAGTCCTCGTCCGCCCACGGCACCCTCCGCGTCCCGAAACCCGGGAAAGTATAAGGAGAGGGCCGGATACGCGCTAACGCGGACGGCGCGTGCCCTATCCTTGACCCGCGTGAGCGCGCACGTACCCCTCCTCCTGGCTTCCGGCTCGCCGCGCCGGCGCGAGCTGCTCCGCTCCCTCGGCGTCCCCTTCACCCTGGCCCCCGCCCCGATCGACGAAGGGATCGTCCCCGGGGAGTCGGCCCGCGAGCACGTCACGCGCCTGGCCGAGGCGAAGGGGCGCGCCGCCGCGGCCGCCGTCGCGATCGGAGCGCTCGTCCTCGCCGCCGACACGACCGTCACGCTCGACGGCGCGATCCTCGGCAAGCCGGCCGGCGACGAGGAGGCGCTCGGAATGCTCCGGCGCCTGTCCGGACGCACGCACGAAGTGCTCACCGCCTGCCACCTGATCCGCACGGACACGACGCGCTCGTCGGCATCGCTCGCGGTGTCGCGCGTGACGTTCGCGCCTTGGGACGAGGCGCGCGCCCGGTGGTACGTGGCCACCGGCGAGCCGTTCGACAAGGCGGGCGGGTACGCCCTCCAGGGACTCGGAGTTCTCCTCACCACGGGCGTCGAGGGATCGTGGAGCAATGTGGTCGGGTTGCCGCTCGAGATCCTCCCGGAATTGTTCGCCGCCGTCGGCGACGATTTCGTCGGCCGCATCGGCTCCGCCGTGGAACCCCCCAGTCCGCGCTGATACGATGGCCGCCCGAGCGCCGTCGCCCCGGCGAGTCGGTGCGACGCCGCGCTCGACAGGACGGACGATGCCCGCAAACTTCCCCGAGACCGAAGATCCGTACGCCGACACGTTCGCTTCCCGCCACATCGGGCCGCGCGAGGACGAGGTGCGCGCGATGCTCGCCACGCTCGGGGACACGAGCCTCGACGCTCTGGTGGCCAAGGCGCTCCCGCCCGGCATCCTCGAACCCGCGGGTCTCACGCTCGACCCGCCGCTGTCCGAGACGGAGGCGATGGAGACACTGGCGAGGATGGCCGGCCGGAACCGCGTCACCCGGTCGTACCTCGGTCTCGGGTACTCCGGCTGCATCACCCCGGCGGTGCTCCGCCGGAACATCCTCGAGAACCCCGGCTGGTACACGCAGTACACGCCGTACCAGCCCGAGATCTCCCAGGGGCGGCTCGAGGCGATGCTCAACTTCCAGACGATGATCGCCTCTCTGACAGGGCTCGACGTCGCGAACGCGTCGATGCTCGACGAGGCGACCGCCGCGGCGGAGGCCATGACGCTGTGCGCGCGCGTGCACGAGTCCGGGGCGCAGGGATGCGTCTTCTTCGTCTCCGACCGCTGCCACCCCCAGACGATCGCCCTGGTCGAAACGCGCGCGAAGGCGCTGTCCCTCGAGGTCGTGGTCGGCGATCACGAGCGGTGGGATTTCTCGCGGCCGACCTTCGGCGCGCTCGTGCAGTACCCCGCCACGGACGGCGCCGTCCTCGACTACGCGCCGTTCGCCGCGCGCGCCCACGAGGCCGGCTGCCTCCTGGTCGCGGCCGCCGATCTCCTGGCGCTCACCCTCTTCCGTCCGCCGGCCGCGTTCGGCGCGGACGTCGCGGTGGGTAGCGCGCAGCGCTTCGGGGTTCCCATGGGCTTCGGCGGTCCGCACGCGGCCTACATGGCGGTGCGCGACGCGTTCAAGCGCCAGCTCCCGGGGCGCCTCGTCGGCGTCTCGAAGGACGCGGCGGGCAAGCTCGCGTACCGGCTCGCCCTCCAGACGCGCGAGCAGCACATCCGCCGGGACAAGGCGACGAGCAACATCTGCACGGCGCAGGTCCTCCTCGCGGTCATCGCCTCGATGTACGCGGTCTACCACGGGCCGGAGGGGCTGCGCTCGATCGCGGCGGGCATCAGGCGCCGCACGCTTCGCTTGGCCGAAGCCCTCTCCGCCGCCGGCTTCGCGGTTCGGCCGGCGCTGGTCTTCGACTCGATCAAGGTCGGACCGGGTCCAAGGAGCACGGCGGCCGTCCTGAAGGCCGCCGCGGCGGCCGGGATCAACCTGCGCTCGTTCCCGGACGGCGACCTCTCGATCAGCCTCGACGAGACGGTCTCGGAGGTGGACCTCGCCGACCTCGCGCGCGCGTTCGGCGCCACCCCGGTCGGGGCCGCCGCCCCGGTCGACGCCGCGATTCCGGCCCCGCACGCGCGGGAGTCCGCGTTCCTCGACCACCCGGTCTTCCACCAGCACCGCTCCGAGACCGAGATGCTGCGCTACCTCAAGCGGCTCGAATCGCGCGACCTCTCGCTGACCACCTCGATGATCCCGCTCGGCTCCTGCACGATGAAACTCAACGCCGCCGCCGAGATGTTCCCGATCTCCTATCCCGGGTTCGCGGCGATCCACCCATTCGCTCCTGCCGACCAGACGGAAGGGTACGCGGAGCTGATCGCGTCGCTGTCGGCGATGATCCGCGAGATCACCGGATTCGCTGCGGTGTCGCTGATGCCCAACGCCGGCTCCCAGGGGGAGTACGCCGGGCTCCTGGCGATCCGCGCGTATCACGAGGATCGCGGCGAGGGGCACCGCGACGTTTGCTTGATCCCGATCTCGGCGCACGGGACGAACCCGGCGAGCGCGACCATGGCGGGGCTCAAGGTCGTCGTCGTGGCGTGCGACCGGGACGGGAACGTCGACGTCGGCGACCTGCGCGCGAAGGCCGCCGCGCATTCCGGCTCCCTCGCGGCGCTGATGGTCACCTACCCCTCGACGCACGGCGTCTTCGAGGAAGGGATCCGGGAGATCTGCGCCGTCGTCCACGAGCACGGCGGCCAGGTCTACCTCGACGGCGCCAACATGAACGCGCTCGTCGGCCTCTGCCGTCCCGCCTCGCTCGGCGCCGACGTCTGCCACCTGAACCTCCACAAGACCTTCTGCATCCCGCACGGCGGAGGCGGCCCGGGCATGGGGCCGATCGGCGTCGCCACGCACTTGGCACCGTTCCTCCCCGGGCATCCGATGGCGAAGGTCGGGGGTGCCAAGGCGATCGGGCCCGTCTCGGCGGCGCCGTGGGGCAGCGGGAGCATCCTCCCGATCTCCTGGGCGTACATCGGGATGATGGGCGCCAAGGGGTTGAAGCGCGCGACCGAGGTCGCGATTCTGAACGCCAACTACGTCGCGCACCGGCTCTCGCCGCACTACCCGCTCGTCTATCGCGGCCGGAACGGCTTCGTGGCGCACGAGTGCATCCTCGATCTGCGCCCGATGAAGGCCTCGGCCGGCATCGACGCCGAGGACGTCGCCAAGCGGCTGATGGACTACGGGTTCCACGCGCCTACGATGTCCTGGCCCGTGCCCGGCACCCTGATGGTCGAGCCGACCGAGAGCGAGTCGAAGGAGGAGCTCGACCGGTTCTGCGACGCGATGATCGCGATCCGGAAGGAGATCCGGGAGATCGAGGAGGGCCGGGCCGACCGCGCGGTGAACCTCCTGAAGATGGCCCCGCACACCGCCGAGGCGATCGCCGCCGACTCCTGGGACCGCCCCTACGCGCGCGAGCGCGCGGCATTCCCGACGGCCGCCTCGCGCGCGCACAAGTTCTGGCCCGCCGTCGCCCGCGTCGACAACGCGTACGGGGACCGGAACCTGATGTGCGCCTGCCCTCCGATCGAGGAGTACGCGACGCGCTAGGGAGGGGTCGCTAGCGGCCGGTCAGCGCCGCGTACGCCCCCGCGTCCATGAGGGCGTCGAGTTCGGAAGGCGTCGCGACCGACAGCGCGCAGATCCACCCGGCGCCGTGCGGGTCGGAGTTGATCGTCTCCGGCTTCTCGGCGAGCAGCGCATTGACCGCGGTCACCGTTCCGGACACGGGCGCGTAGACCTCCGAGACCGCCTTCACCGACTCGATCGTGCCGAGCACGTCCCCTTGGGCCACGCTCTTGCCGACCGCCGGGAGCTCGACGAACACGATGTCGCCGAGCTCGCCCTGGGCGAAGTCGGTGATGCCGATCTTCGCCGCGCCGCCCGAGACGAGAACCCACTCGTGCTCCTTCGTGTACCGGCGATCGTCAGGGAACATCGATTCCTCCGCGTGGTCAGCGCGATCGTTTGTAGAACGGGGTCGGCACCACGACCGCTCTCTCGCGGCGCCCGCGAATCTCCACCTCGAACCGCGTGCCCGGCTCGGCGGCGCCGGGCGGCAGGTACGCGAGCCCGATGTTCTTCTTGAGCGTCGGCGAGAACGAGCCGCTCGTCACGCTGCCGGACGGGACGCCCTCGACGAGCACGGGATGCCCGTGGCGCGCCACGGCGCGCCCTTCGGTCTCGAACCCCACCAGCTTCCGTGCGGTGCCCTCGGCCTTCTGGAGCGCTAACGGCGCGCGTCCGAGGAACTCCCCCTTCTCGAGCTTGACGATCCATCCGAGGTCGGCCTCGTAGACGGTCGTCGTGTCGTCGATGTCGTTCCCGTAGAGGGCCATCTTCGCTTCGAGCCGGAGCGTGTCCCGGGCGCCGAGCCCGGCCGGGATCATCCCGGCGGGCTTGCCCGCCTCGCGCAGCGCCCGCCAGATCGCCTCCGCCTCCGACCACGGCCCGTAGATCTCGAACCCGTCCTCGCCGGTGTACCCGGTGCGGGAGACCAGCGCCGGCACCCCCGCGACCTTCGAGCGCTCGAAGGCGTAGTACTTGATGCCGGGGAGGACCGCGGGCGTGAGCGGCTGAAGGATCTCCTGCGCCCTCGGCCCCTGGACCGCGATCTGGAAGTAGCGGTCCGAGACGTCCTCGACGCGCACGTCGAATCCTTGGGCGTGCGTCCGCAGCCAGGCGAGGTCCTTGGGCGTGTTGGCCGCGTTGATCACGAGGAGGTAGTCCCCCTCGAACATCCGGTAGACGAGCAGGTCGTCGACGAAGGTCCCCTTGGGGGTCGTCAGCGCGCTGTACTGCACCCGCCCCGGCGTCAGGCGCGACACGTCGTTCGACGTCACGTGCTGCAGGTAGTCGAGCGCGCCCGGCCCGCGCACCTCGACCTCGCCCATGTGGCTGACGTCGAACATCCCGGCGCGCGTGCGCACCGCGGTGTGCTCGTCGAGCACGCCGGAGTACTGCACCGGCATCTCCCAACCGGCGAACGGCACCATCCGCCCGCCTTCCTCGACGTGGATGCCGTGGAGCGGGGTCTTCTTGATCTCGGCGCTCAACGAGATTCTCCGGGCGAAGGGGGCCATGGTAGCAGGTCGGCTCGGAAGACAGAGCGCGCGATCGCCGCGCCGACCGCGTCCTCGTCGGGAGACGCGGCGACTTCCGCCGCCGGCAACGACGCCGCGGCCAGGTGCGCGGCTGTCGTGGGCCCGATCGCCACGCGCGTCATCCCCGCGAGTGCGACCGACAGGGCCTTCGCCTGCGCGCCCGCAGCCGAAAGCCACAGATCGAGGCTCGACCCCGCCGTGAACACGACGACCCCCCAGCGTCCGCCTATCGCAGCGCGCGCCATCTCGCCCGCCCGCTCCGACGGCACGGTCCGATAGAGCGGAGCCTCGACGACGCGCGCCCCGGTCGCCCGCAGCGCCGTGGCGAGCAGCGCCGGTCCTCCCTCCGGCCGGACGAGCAGGACCGACCGCCCGGAGGCGATGCGGGGCGAAAGCTCCCGGGCCAGGCCCTCCCCCCGGGCCTCCTCCGCGGCGAGATCGACGCGGATGCCGATCCCCACGAGGGCGCGCGCGGTCGCCGGCCCGACGGCGGCAACGCGCAGTCCCGCGGGGAGCCGGTCGATCCCCCGCGACGCCAGGCCCATCGCCAGCGCCGCCACGCCCCGGCCGCTCGTGACGACGAGCCAGTCGTACGAATCCACTACATCGAGCGCGCGCTCGCCGGGCCCGGGATCCTCGGGCGCGCTCGCGCGGGTCGTGGGCTCGAGGTCGACCGGGATGCCGGCGGCTTCGAACCGCGCGATAAGTCGCGGCCAGGAGCCGGCCGGCCGCGTGACGAGGACGCGCGCGCCGGGAGCGGCGGTCAAGACGGCCGGTCCGCCGGATGGACCGCGCGCACGATCTCCTCGCCGCCGGCTCCGAGGATCCGCTCGGCGATCTGCCGCCCGAGCGCCTCCGCCGAGGCGGCGGGACCGCGAAGGCGCTCGCGGACGAGCTTCGACCCGTCGGGCCGTCCGACCATCGCCTCGATCTCGATCTCGTCTCCGTCGCACCGCGCGTAGGCCCCCGCGGGGGCCAGGCACCCGGCGCCGAGCGCCGCGAGGAAGGCCCGCTCCGCCGACACGGCCGAGCGCGCGAGAGGGTCGTCGATCGCTGCTACCAACGCCACGGTCCGCGCATCGTCCGCGCGCGTCTCGACGGCGAGGGCGCCCTGCCCGGGCGCCGGGAGGCAGACGGAGGTCGGGATCGGCGTCCACGGGGCGGCCGCGACCGACAGGCGCGTGAGGCCGGCGGCCGCGAGGACGAGCGCGTCGAACGCCCCTTCGTCGAGCTTCCGCACGCGCGTGTCGACGTTGCCGCGGACGAGCACGAACCGGAGATCGGGCCGGGCGTGGAGGAGCTGCGCCTGCCGCCGCGGGCTCCCGGTGGCAAGGCGCGCCGAGAGCGGAAGCTCCGCGATCGCCGATGCCGTCCGGGCGACGAGCGCGTCGCGCGGATCGACCCGTTCCGGAATCGCGGCGATCGCGAGCCCCGGGGGGTGCTCGGTGGGAAGGTCCTTGAGGCTGTGGACGGCGAGGTCGATCGCCCCGGCCGACAGGGCGTCCTCGATCTCCTTGACGAAGACCCCCTTGCCGCCGGCCGCGGCAAGCGGCACGTCGGTCTTCTGGTCTCCCTCGGTGCGGATGATGTGCACGTCGACCGACACGCCATCGTGCACGCGCGCGAGGCGCTCGGCGATGTGCCGGGCCTGCCAGAGCGCGAGCGCGCTTCCCCTCGTGCCGAGAACGAGGCGCACGCCTACGTGTCCCTCCCGCCCTGGATCACGCGGTGCGGACCGCGCGACGGCGCGTCGCCCGGCGGGTCCGCCGCGCCCGGCTCGGAGGCCTCGCCGGTGCCCCGTGCGTTCGCGTGCGGCTCGGCGAGCCCGAAGATCTCGCGGTACATCCGGACGCGCGGCGCGGCCTCGCCGCGGTCGGCGGCCGCCTTGAGCGCCACGATCGGCCCGTGGAGCACCTTCTGCATCGCCGAGCGCATCAGCTCCTCGACCGCCGCCTTGTGCTCGGGGCTCATGCCGGAAAGGCGCCGTGCGAATCGCTCGATCTCTTCCCGGCCGACGCCATGGAGCCGGTCGCGCAGCGCCGCGATCGTCGGTCCGAGCTCGACCGACTGCCGCCACCGGTCGAACGCGACGACCTCGAGGTCGAGCAGGCGTCGCGCCTCGTCGGCGGCCTTCCGCCGCTCGTCGAGCCCGGCGTCGACGACACCCTGGAGGTCGTCGATGTCGTAGAGGTAGACGCCGTCGAGCGAGCGCACCTCGGGCTCGACGTCGCGCGGGACGGCGATGTCCACGATGAACAGCGGCTTGCCCCGCCGCGCGCGCAGGACGTCGCGGACCTGCGCGCGGGAGACCACCGGCGTCGCCGCCGCGGTGCCGGTCAGGACGATGTCGACGCGCGCGAGCGCCGCCGGGAATTCGTCCCAGGGGATCGCGCTGCCGCCGAGCCCGTCCGCGAGCACGGCGGCGCGCGCGTACGTCCGGTTCGTGATCGTCAGATCGGAGACCCCCTGCCCTGCGAGGTGCCTGGCGGCGAGCTCGGTCATCTTGCCGGCGCCGAGCAGCAGCGCCGACCGCCCGCGAAGGTCGTCGAAGATGCCGCGCGCGAGCGTGGCCGCGGCGTAGGCGACGGAGACCGCGTGCCGCGAGATCCCCGTGGAGGTCCGCACGCGCTTGGCAGCGGCGAACACGTGCTGGAGCAGGCGGTCGAGAACCGGGCCGGTCGCGCCCGCCTCCCGCGCGATCTCGTAGGCGCGCTTGACCTGCCCCAGGATCTGCGGCTCCCCGAGGACCATCGAGTCGAGGCCGCAGGCCACGCCGAAGACGTGCCGCGCCGCGTCGAGCCCCTCGTAGTCGTAGACGTGCCGCTCCACCTCCGACAGCTCGAGCCCCCGCGCCGCGGCGAGGAACGCCCGGATCTCGTTTGCGGCGCCCGGCCGCGCCGACCGTGCGATCAGCTCGACCCGGTTGCACGTCGCGACGATCACGGCTTCCTCGACGCCGGCGGCCTCCTTGAGCTTCGCGAGGGCCGCGGGAAGCTCGTCCTCGGGAATGCGCGCGCGCTCGCGCAGGTCGAGAGGGGCCGATCGGTGGTTCATGCCGACGAGCGTGATCATCAGCGCACCATCCCGAACAGGGTGAGGAGGCCGAGACCGAAGCCGGCGATCGAGAGGAAGGCGGAGCGCCGCCCGCGCACACCGCGCGCGAACCGGGCCCAGAGCAGAACCGCGAACACCCCCCAGGCCAGCACCGGGAAGACTTCCTTGAAGCCCCACGTCCAGAGGCGGTCGTGCAGCTCGGTGTTGTAGACCATGCCGGTGACGATGCCGATCGTCAGCAGCGGAAATCCCCACATCAGTGCCTGGAACCCGATGCGATCGACCGTCTCGAGCGAAGGCACGCGCGTCAGCAGCTTCGGGCCGCCTCGCGCCCGCAGGGCCCGGTCCTTGATCAGGAACAGGACGCTCATGGCGAACGAGACCGCGAGCGCCGCCATCCCCGCGGTGGCGATCGAGGTGTGGAAGACGAACCAGATCTTCCCCGGCCCGTTCCCCGAGCGCGCGTCGGACGGGAGGAGGTGCGCGGCGGCGACCATGACCGCCGCGATCGGCGGGAGCACGAGCGCTAACGCCCGGATGCCGGAGCGGAACCAGAGGAACAGGTGGAGGGTGAGCACGAACCAGCCGAGGACGAGCAGGTACTCCGCCCCGTTCCGCAGCGGCACGCTGGCGTCGGTCACCCCGCGCACGGTCAGCGCGACGAACTCGAGCGCCCACGCCATGGCGAGGGCCGCCGCCCCCGCCCGCGCCGCGACCTCCCGTCGCCGCCACTCGCCGATCCCGGCGAGCGCGGCCCCGAGCAGGAGAGCGGCGAGGGCTGCGAGAAACAGCGCGTGGGCCACGGGGAAAGTGTATCAAGAGGCCTGGGCGTCACTCGCGATCGGAAAAGTCGCCTCCGTGCGGGACTCCGACAGGAGCGCGCCCAGCTCGCGCAGCGCGGCGTCCTGCAGGTGAGCCAGGTGCCGGTACCGCTTGAGATCGAGGCACCCCAGGCGGCGCGCGAGGTAGAGGTAGTAACGGACCTCGAGGAACCCGGCGTGGGCCGTCGCGGCCGCGCGCCGGGCCTCGGGCTCGCTCGCGTCGAGCGACGCCGCGGCGACGAGCGATCCGCCCGCGCGCGCGACCGTGCGCCGGATCTCCTCGGCGAGCAGCGCCCCCTCCGGCCGCGCGAACGATCGCGCGTCCTGCCAGACCGCGAGGGCGAACGCGTCGGCGGCGCGGAAGGCGCGAAGGCGCCGGGCCGCGTGCGGCTCGCCCGTCCCGCGCTCGGAGTCCCGGTCGATCAGCGCGTCCATCGCGAGGCTCCCCGATCCCATCGCCAGACGCGCACGCGCGCCGACGGGCCGAACAGGACGACCGCGTAGAGACCGCTGCGGCCGTCGGTCACGTAGAGGGTTCCGCTCGTCGTGGAGCCGAACGGGCCGAACGAGACGATCGAGGAGGTGCCGAACCGGACCGGAGCGTCGGCCTCGGTCAGGAGATCGGTGCCCGGTGGCGCCTCGGGGTACGGCCCTCCGGGCGGGATGCCGAGCCGCACGCCGGGGACGAGCGACTCGAGCGCGCGATCGGAGGCGAGGATCGCGTCGACCCCGCTCGCGATCTCCGCGGTGCGCAGGCCGTTGCCGTTCCCGTCACGGACCTCGCGCCAGGTCCAGGTCTCTCCGGTCTTGCGGAACTGGAAGCCGACGTTGCGCCGGCCCGCGACCCCCTTCCATCGCTCCGCCGAGAACAACCCGGCCATCACGCGCGCTCCGGCCTGGGTCCTCGGGACATCCGTCAGCGCCGCAGCACCCGGAAGGACGACCGCGGCGGCGATGGCGAGGACCGCCAGGACCGCGAGCAGCTCGGCCACGGTGAATCCCCGCGTCGCCGCCACGGCCGCCCTCACTTCGCCTTCGAAACGGTCAGGTACGGCTTGAGCTTCTCGAGCGACTTCTCGCCGATCCCCTGCACCTTGAGGAGATCGTCGACGGACTGGTAGGCGCCGTTCTTCTCACGGAAGTCGATGATCCGGGCCGCGAGCGACTTGCCGATTCCCGGGACCGACTCGAGCGCCGCGGCGTCGGCGTGGTTGACGTCCACCGGCTTGGCGTCCGCGGCGGGCGCGGGCTTCGCGGCGGCGTGCGTGGGCGCCGCGTGAGCCGCCGGCAGGGCGGCGATCAGGGCGGCAGCGAGGGCGAGGGACGTGGCGATCCTGTGTCTGGCGGTCATGAGGTCCTCCGAGATTCGTGGGGCACGCGTCCGCGCGTGCCGCAAGCCTCGAAGGGCAACCCCGATGCCAGCTCCCCGAACGCGCCGCGCCGCGGTTTTGGCGTCCACTGTCCGTCCGCCGTGTCCACGCGTGGACATCGGCGATCGGGTCAGCGGCCGTGGCGGACTTGCAGCAGCTCGGCGACGATCGACACCGCGATCTCCTCCGGCGTCTCCCCGCCGATCGGCAGCCCGATCGGACACCGGACGGCCGCCAGGGCCTCCTCGTCGGCTCCGTCCTCCTCGATCAGCTGCTTGAAGATCACCGCCTTCTTGCGGCGGCTGCCGATCAGGCCGAGGTAGCGCGGAGCCTTCCCGAGGACCGTCCGGAGCGCCAGGCGGTCGGTGCGGTGGCAGCGCGTGACGACGGCGACGAAGCACGACGGATCGACCTGCGGGACACCGTGCTCGAACGCGGCGTCGCACCGGAACACGCGTGCGACCCGGGCTTGCTCGGCCTCGGCGCACTCGTGCTCGCGGTCGTCGACGATCTCGCACGCGAACCCGACCTGTCCTGCGAGCCGGGCCAAGGCCCGGCCGACGTGCCCGGCGCCGAAGATCATCAGGCGCGGCCCGGCGCTCCACGGCTCGAGCAGCACCTCGGCCGTGCCGCCGCACGCCATGCCGAGAGCGTTGGCACCCTCCTCGGTGAACACGTAGCGCTTGATCCCGGGGCCGGCGCCGTCGCCAAGGAGCGCCTTCAGGTCGGCAGCGACCGCCGCCTCGAAGGCGCCGCCGCCGATCGTGCCGAACGTCGAGCCGTCCTCGCGGACGAGCATCCGGGCGCCGGCGGTCCTCGGCGTGGAGCCGCTGGCGCGAACGATCGTGGCGAGACCGCACCGCCTCCCCGCGCGCACCTCGTCGAGGAAGGATTCGAGGACGTCGCGCATGGGGCTACGTGGAGAACAGGTGCCGCAGCTTGTCCACGTCGAAGTAGAAGACAACGACGAAGAACACGAGCAGCGCGACGAGCCCGACCATCGTCACCCGCTCCTTGAGACGGTCGGGAAGATTGCGGCGCAAGGCGCCTTCGATCGTCAGCAGCAGGATGTGGCCGCCGTCGAGCACGGGGATCGGCAGGAGGTTGAAGATCCCGAGCTGGAGGCTGATGAACGCCAGCCACTGGAGGAAGCCCTCGGCCGTCTGCGCGGCGGCGCGCGAGACACGGGCGATCTCGAGCGGCCCGGAGAACGCGCGCACGCCGATCTCGCGGCGCATCAGCTTCCCGAGCGTCTGGAAGACGCTCCCGGAGACACTGCGGGCCCAGTCGAGGGACGCGACGAACGCCTCGCCCGTGCCGAGGTCGCGGTGCACGCGGTTCCCGTCCGCGAACTGGACGCCGATCCGCCCCTTGCCGCCGTCGTCCTTGGGCGTCACCGCGATCGTCTTCTTCTCGGCGCCGCGCTCGATGTCGAGTGTCACCTCCCGCCCGGCGCTCTTCTCGAGCTTCGCCCGCAGCTCGAGCTCGCCGGCGGCGGCGACGCCATCGATCGCGAGGATCCGGTCGCCGTGCTTGAGGCCCGCCTCCGCGGCGGGGGTCCCGTCGAGCACGAGATCGACGGAGGGCGGCCCGGCGCTGTCGTTGAAGAGGCGCCACCCCGGGGCCCCGAGGTGGTAGATCGGGTCGTGGCCGGTCGCAAGCGTCAGGGTGAGGCGCGACCCGTCCCGGTCGATGGCAACCGACTTCGTCTGGTCGGGGGAAAGGAAGATCTCCTCGACCTGGGTGTCGAGCGCGCGGGCGTCCTTCCCGGCGATCGAGACGACCTTGTCCCCCACCTTGAACCCCGCCGCCTCGGCGGGTGAGCCGGCGTCGATCGAGGCGATCATCGGCGGCGTCGTCAGGGGCTTGACCTCGTCCTTCCCCCAGATCCGGTAGACCGCGGTCATGACCGCGATCGCGAGCACCAGGTTGAACGTCGCCCCGGCGACGTACACCAGGAAGCGCTGCCATCGAGGCCGCGAGAGGAACTCGTCGGCGGCGCCGGTGCGGTGCTCGTCCGCCTCGTCTCCGGCGAGCCGGACGTAGCCGCCGAGAGGAACCGCGGCGATGCGGTAGTCGGTGCCGTTGCGGGTGAACCCCCACAGCCGCGGCCCGAAGCCCAGAGAGAAGACCGGGGCGCCGATCCCGAACCACTTGGCGACGACGAAGTGCCCGAACTCGTGGACGAACACGAGAATACCGAGCACGACGACGAACGAGAGGGCCGACTGCAGGAACGAGACGACGTGGGTCACGGTTTCACTCCGGCGGACAGCATCGCGGCGGTGGTCGCGCGCGCGGCGCGATCGGCTTCGAGTATATCGTCCAGCGTGAGAGCGGGCCGTCCGGCGTGAGCCGAAAGGGTCTTCCGGATCATCGCGGGGATATCGAAGAACGAGGCGCGCCCGGCGAGAAACGCGCCGACGGCGACCTCGTTCGCGGCGTTGAGAACGGCGGGCGCGGTCCCTCCCGCCGCGAGCGCCTCGTAGGCGAGCGGCAGGCAGGGAAAGCGCTCGGGGTCCGGGGCCTCGAAGGCCAAGGGGCTCGCCGCGATCAGGTCGAGCGGAGGGAGCGGCCCGGGGAGCCGCTCGGGCCAGGTCAGCGCGTACTGGATCGGGTGGCGCATGTCGGTCACCGAAAGCTGCGCCTTGAACGAGCCGTCCACGAGCTCGACGAGCGAGTGGATCACGCTGCCCGGGTGGATGACGACCGAGATCCGCTCCCCCGGAATCCCGAAGAGCCACCGCGCCTCGATCACCTCGAGCCCCTTGTTCATCAGGGTGGCGGAGTCGATGGTGATCTTGTCCCCCATCGACCAGTTCGGGTGGCGGAGCGC
>DATKHQ010000074.1:0-3364 GCA_035510175.1 Candidatus Sulfotelmatobacter sp.
TCGGGACGTACGCCGCGCTCGCCGGTGCGACCGCCGCCGCGGACGCCCTGCTCTCGGCGCCGCGCGCGCGCGCGGCCTCCTCCCGAGCGCTCTTCGAGGCCGTCGGAGCGGTGGCGGGCATCCTGCTGGCCGAGGCGCTGCGCTCGGGTACCGGGCTTGCGGCGCTGCTCGGGACGTTGGTCGGCGGGTCGCTCGTGCTAGCCGCCAACGAGGGGACGGCACGCCTGGCCGCGGCGCGCGAGTCCCTCGACATCAAGGAGGCGAGGCTGTCGGCGCGGGACGTGGCCCTGTCGGCCGTGCACGCGGTGTCGCGCGAGATCCTGGCCACGACCGACCAGAGGACGATCCTCGCGATCGTGGAGCGCGAGTGCCGGAAGAGCCTCAGCTTCGACGTCTTCTTCATCGGCCTGGTCGACAAGGACACCGGCGCCCTGTCCTCGAGCCACCGCGTGACGGCCGCCGAGACGGCGCCCGGGCGCGCGACGCGAGGCGACGAGGACCTTGCGTCCTGGGTCGTGCGTGAGAAGCGTAGCCTGAGGATCGACGATGCCACGGCACGCGTAGCACCGCCCCCGATCCGCCCGTGGACGCTCGAGCCCTCCACGCGCTCCGTGCTCGCCGCCCCCCTTCTCGTGGACGACCGCGTGCGCGGCGTCGTCTCGGTGCGATCGTCGGTCGCCGCGGCGTACGACGACGCGAGCCTGTCGTTCCTCGAGACGATCGCGCAGCAGGCCGCCCTCGCCGTGGCGCACGCGGATCCGGACCGGTCCGGGCGGAGCGACCCCCTGACGGGTCTCGCGCCGCGCGAGGCGTTCGTCGGCCGCCTCGCGGAGGAGCACGTCCGCGCGCGCCGGTACGGCGGCGCGTTCTCGGTGCTCATGCTCGATCTCGACGGTTTCAAGGACCTCAACGACAGGTGGGGCCGCGCGGCGGGCGACCGGTACCTGCGCGAGGCCGCCTATGCGATCCGGTCCCGCCTCCGCGGAGCCGATCTCGCCTGCCGGTACGATGGGGACGCGTTCTGCGCCCTCCTGCTCGAGGCGGACCCCTCCGGCGCCCGGCCGGTGGCCGAGCGGATCCGCTCCGCGGTGGCGAGCCTCATCGTGGATGCCGAAGGCGGAACCGTCCGGACGACGATCTCGATCGGCATAGCCACCTTCCCCGATCACGACCTGGGGCATCCGGGCTCGCTCCTGCTCCGCGCGGAGCAAGCTCTCCAGCGCGCCAAGCGCGGCGGTCGCGACCGCGTCACGTCCTTCGCGGCCTGATCGGGGACACTCTGCTTTTTCCTTCTCGAGGCAGTCCCTTTCTTCTTGCTCGGCTCCCCGGATACCGCCTCGCTGCGAAGAATAGGGACTGCCTCGAGAAGGAAAAAGCAGAGTGCCTCGGTCAGCCCAAGATCTCTACTACGCGGCGGCCCGTGCGCTTGGCGAACCGTTCGCTCAGGGACGGGAGCGTCTCGGTGCCCCGGTCGAGAAGGAGGCGCTCCACGCGCGCCATGGGGAAGAACAGGACCGACGGAGCGATCCCGTCCTCGCCCCTCTCCACCTGCGCCATCCAGGCATCGAACGACGCGAGGTCGAGCCCCTCGATCGTGACCCCGGACGCATCGCGCTCGCGCAGGACCCCCCACATCTTCTCCTGGGGATCGCGCAGGTAGGCCAGAACCGGCTCTCCGGGGGCGATCGCGCCCGCCCGTAGCACGGCTCCCGGGCCGCGCTCGACCAGCTCGACGAGCACGCCCCCGGTGGCGCGCGGGTGGAGGAAGGCGACGCGCGAGCCCGAGGCTCCGTCCCGAGGCGCCCGGTCGAGCATCGGCACGCCGGCCGATGAGAGCCGGTCGAGGACCTCCTGGATCCCGTCGACCTGGAAGGTGATGTGGTGGATCCCCTCTCCGCGGCGCGCGACGAACTTCGCCACCGCGGAGTCGTCCCGCACCGCCTCGAGCAGCTCGACGCGCGTCGGCCCGGCGGGGAGAAACGCGACGCGCACACCCTCGGTGGCGACCACCTCCTCGCCCGCCACGGTCAGCCCGAGGAGATCGCGCCAGAACGGGAGCCGCTCGCCCAGGGCGCGCACGGCGATGCCGACGTGGTCGACCTTGACGATCATCGCTCCGCCCTCTCGGACAGCAGGTTTTCAGCCGCGGTGTACGGATCGACGCGCCGCTCCGCGATCTCGGTCACGATCGCCTCGAGCCGATCCGCGGGGAGCAGGCGCGCCCGGACGTCCCGCAGGAAGCGCTCGACCAGGACCGACTGGAAGCGCATGGCGGCCCGCTCGCGGCGCCGCGTCTCCCGGCGGAGCGCACTCGACCCGGCGACGAAGGCGAGAAGTCCGGCGCACAGCGCCGCGACCCCCTCCCCCGCCGTCGCCACCGTCCGGAAGATCGGCGCCCGGATCGGGTCGCCGGCGCCGAGCCCCATCATGGCTTCGAGGTCGGCGGCGACCTTGTCCGCGCCCGGCCGGTCCGCCTTGTTGATCACGAACACGTCGGCGATCTCGAGTATGCCCGCCTTGATCGCCTGGACGTCGTCTCCCATCCCGGGAACGAGGACGACGGCGACGACGTCCGCCGCGCGCGCGACCTCGATCTCGTCCTGGCCCACGCCCACCGTCTCGACCAGGATCGGGTCGTACCCGGCGGCGTCCATCAGGTCCACCGCGTCGCTCGCCGCGCGCGAGAGCCCGCCGAGATGGCCGCGGCTCGCCATCGAGCGGATGAACACGTCGGCATCCGCGGCGTGCTGCTGCATGCGCACCCGATCCCCGAGGATCGCCCCGCCGGAAAACGCGCTCGACGGATCGACCGCCACCACCCCGACGCGCCGCCCCTCCCCGCGCAAGACTCCGACGAGACGATCGACGAGGCTCGACTTGCCCGCGCCCGGGGAGCCGGTGACCCCCAGGACCGTGGCCTTCCCGGTGAGCGGGAACGCCTCGCGCAGCACCTCGACCGCGCTCGGCGCGTCCTCCTCGACCAGGCTGATCGCGCGCGCCAGGGCGCGCACGTCCCCACGGGCGAGGCGGTCGACCAGGCTCACTCGATCGCCCGGAGCAGCTCGCGCGCGATCACGAGGCGCTGGATCTCGCTCGTGCCCTCGCCGATCGTGCAGAGCTTGACGTCGCGGTAGAACTTCTCGACGGGGTAATCCTTGGTGAACCCGTAGCCGCCGTGGATCTGGATGGCCCGGTCCGTCACGTGGACGGCCATTTCGGAGGCGAAGAGCTTGGCCTGCGCCGACAGCTTCGTCACGGGCTCCCCCGCATCCTTCGCGGCCGCGGCCCGCTCGGTCAGCAGCCTCGCCGCGTCGATCTGTGTCGCCATGTCCGCGAGGTAGAACTGGATCGCCTCGAAATCGCA
>DATKHQ010000075.1:0-4005 GCA_035510175.1 Candidatus Sulfotelmatobacter sp.
CGCCGGCTGCGTGCGGAGCCAGTTCAGCTCGGTCTCGAGCCGGCGGTTCTCGCGGACGAGCTGCTGCAGCCGGACGCGGATGAACGCGCCGTCGACCACCGCGATGATCCCCACGGAGACGATCCCGATCACGACGGACAGGAAGGCCACCGACCACAGCGGCACGTCCTGGTAGGTCGTCTGCCAGAACGTGATCGCCACGCGCGTCTCGAGGTTCGTCATCGCGAACCCGAGGATGCCGAACAGCAGCGCGAGGATGACGATGATGAGGATGAGTCGCATGGCCTACTCCTCCGGTCCCAGGTAGCGCGCGGTCGCGGCGGACCACGTCCCCCGCGCATGAAGCAGCACGTCCACCGTCTCGCGGACGATCCCGCGCCCTCCCGCCGACGCCCCGACCCAGTGCACGCGGGGCATCACCTCGGGGTCGGCGTCGGCGGGGGCGATGGCGAGGCCGCAGATCCGGAACGCCGGGACGTCGACGATGTCGTCTCCGATGAACGCGATCTCGCTCAGGGCCAGGCCGCGCCGCGCCGCGATCTCGCGGACGCAGGTGCCCTTCTCCGCCACGCCCTGGTGGATCTCGACGAAGTCGAGCTCCTTCGCGCGGAGCGCCACGGTCGTCGAGCGGCGCCCCGAGATCACGCCGAAGTCGAGCCCCCCGGCCTGACCGATCCGCACGGCGAGCCCGTCGCGCGCGTGGTACGCGCGGGCCTCGTTCCCGTCGGCGAGCACGATGATCCGCCCGTCCGTGAGGACGCCGTCGGCGTCCATCAGGACGAGGCGCACCTTCGCCGCGCGGGCCACGACGTCGGAGGAGATCTCGCTCGACACGGGGGTGTCTCCTAGAAGAGCTGGGTGCGCCAGAGGTCGTGGATCTGGAGGACGCCCAGGAGCCTCCGATCGCCGTCGACGACCGCGAGCGAGGTGATCTTGCGGCTCTCGAGCAGGCGCAGCGCCTCGCCCGCGAGGTCCGAGGGCCCGATCGTCACCGGCGTCGCGCTCATCGCGTCGGCGACGCCGCCGTCCATCGGCCGGGGGCTCTTGAGCATGAGGCGCCGCAGGTCGCCGTCGGTCAGGATTCCCGCGAGCCGTCCCTTCGCGTCGACGACGCAGGTCATCCCGAGCGTCTTCGCCGACATCTCCGCCACCGCCTCGGCCATCGTCGCGGACACGCTCACGCGCGGCACGGCGTCTCCCTGACGCATCAGCTCGCGCACCTCGAGCACGCGGCGGCCCAGGCGCCCGGCCGGGTGCACGCGGGCGAAGTCCTTCGCCGTGAACCCGCGCCTCTCGTAGCAGGCAACCGCGAGCGCGTCTCCCATCGCCAGGGCCGCGGTGGTCGACGCGGTCGGGGCGAGGTCGAGCGGGCACGCCTCGCGCTCCACCGAGACGTCGAGGTGGACCGTCGCGTGCCGGGCGAGCGTGGAATCCGCCCGTCCCGTCCTCGCCACGATGGGGATGCCCAGGCGCCGGATCAGCTCCAGGCAGCGGACGACCTCCTCGGTCTCGCCCGAGTGCGAGACCGCGAGCACGACGTCACCGGCGACGAGGAGGCCGATGTCGCCGTGGAGCGCCTCCGCGGGATGGAGGAAGTAGGCAGGCGTGCCGGTCGACGAGAGCGTCCCCGCGATCTTCTGGCAGACGATCCCGGACTTTCCCATGCCGGTGACGACCACGCGTCCCCGGCAGGCCAGCAGCACGTCGACCGCGCGGTCGAGCTCGTCCCCGATCCGCGCGGCGAGCGCCGCGACGGCCTCCGATTCGATGGTCAGGACGCGACGCGCGGTGTCGAGGGACACGCGATTCCTCCTCGGCGCATGATAACAGCGAGGCGGAATCAGACCGGCGGGAGGGGATGCTCCCGCGCCGCGCGGTCGAGGGCCAGGAGGCCGTCGAGGATCGCGGGGAACGCCGCCAGCGGCATCTGGCTCGGACCGTCGCACAGCGCGCGGTCCGGGTCGTCGTGAACCTCGAAGAACAGCGCGTCGACGCCGACGGCGACCGCGGCGCGCGCGAGCGGGGCGATGAACTGCCGTTCGCCGCCCGAGGCGTGTCCCTGGCCCCCGGGAAGCTGGACCGAGTGCGTCGCGTCGAAGCAGACCGGCACGCCGAGCGCCCGCAGGCGGGGGAGCGACCGGAAGTCGACGACGAGAGCGTTGTACCCGAAGGTCACGCCGCGCTCGGTGAGCAGGATGTTCTCGCACCCGGCGCCGCGCACCTTCAGGACGACGTGCTCCGCGTCCCACGGGGCGAGGAACTGTCCCTTCTTCACGTTGACCGCACGCCCGGTGCGCGCCGCGGCCTGGAGCATGTCGGTCTGGCGCGAGAGCATCGCGGGAACCTGGAGGAGATCGACGACGGGGGCGAGGCGGGCGGCCTGCTCGGGCGTGTGGAAGTCGGTCGTCACGGGCAGGCCGGTTTCCTTCTTGACGCGCGCGAGGATGCGCAGGCCTTCCTCGAGGCCGACGCCGCGAAACGACGCCGCCGAGGTGCGGTTCGCCTTGTCGAACGACGACTTGTAGACGAGGGGCATCCCGCGCTCGGCCGCGAGATCGCGCAGGGCCGCGGCCATCTTCAGCGCATGCGCCTCGCTCTCGATCGAGTCCGGTCCGGCGATCAGGAGGAGCGGAGCGCCCCCGCCGGCGAAGACGCCGTCAGCGATGCGGATTCGCGGTGACCGCATCCTGGTCCTGGAAGGCGGACGAGCCGCGCCGGGCCTGCTTGTGACGGTACGCGGCGGCGATGAACTCGCGGAAGAGCGGGTGCGGCGCCAGCGGGCGCGACTTGTATTCGGGGTGGAACTGGCAGGCGAGGAACCACGGGTGGTCGGCGTACTCGATGATCTCGACGAACCGCCGGTCGGGGGAGATCCCGGTCACCTTGAGACCCGTGGCCTCGAGCTGCGGCTGGAACTCGCGGTTGACCTCGTACCGGTGCCGGTGGCGGTCGATCGCGACGTCCTCGCCGTAGGCCTTGCGCGCGTTCGACCCGGGGCTCAGCTCCGCCGGGTAGGCGCCCAGGCGCATGTTTCCGCCGAGGTCGTCGACCCCGACGAGGTCGCGCAGCTTGTAGATGACCTTGTACGGCGGATTCTCGTTGAACTCGGTCGAGTCGGCTCCCTCGAGGTGCGCGAGATTCCGGGCGCACTCGATGATCGCGCACTGGAGGCCGAGGCAGATCCCGAAGAAGGGGATCTTCCGCTCGCGAGCGAAGCGGATCGCCTCGATCATCCCGGCGACCCCGCGGATCCCGAACCCCCCCGGCACGAGGATGCCGTCCACCCGGGAGAGCTCCTGCTCGAGCTTGCCGTTGGCCATCTCCTCGGCCTCGGTCCACTTGAGGCGCACTTTGAGGTTCGAGGCGACGCCGCCGTGGAGGAGCGCCTCGTTGAGCGACTTGTACGAGTCCTCGTAGCTGACGTACTTCCCGACGATGCCGATCGTCACCTCGTCGGCGGGATGTTGGATCTTGTGGACGAGGTCCTCCCAGTCCTTGAGCGACTTGCGGCGGTAGGGAAGGTCGAGCAGCTTCATGATGATCTCGTCGATCCCCTCGGCCGACAGCGCGAGCGGGACCTCGTAGATCGTGTCCACGTCGCGCGCCGTGATCACGGCGTCCTCGGCGATGTTGCAGAACAGGGCGATCTTGCGCTTGACGTCCTGCGGGATCGGCCGGTCGCACCGGCAGAGCAGGATGTCCGGCTGGATGCCGATCGCTCTGAGCTCGCGGACCGAGTGCTGCGTGGGCTTGGTCTTCAGCTCCCCCGAGGCGCCGATCCACGGGACCAGCGTGAGGTGGACGAACGCGGCGTTGTTACGGCCGACGTCGAGCCTCAATTGCCGGATCGCCTCGAGGAAGGGGAGCGACTCGATGTCGCCGACGGTCCCGCCGATCTCGACGATCTGGATGTCCACGTCCCCCGAGACCTTGAGGATCGACTCCTTGATCTCGTCGGTGATGTGCGGGATCACCTGCACGGTCGCGCCGAGGTAGTCGCCGCGG